>JBCBNR010000498.1:0-1904 GCA_039821665.1 Pseudomonadota bacterium | reverse complement strand
TGGTCGTCGAAATCCACAAAGATGAAGTTGGAACGCAAAGGAATTCGTCCGGTCGTCGACGATCACAGCCTCGGTCGATTCTATTATCGAAGGACTGATTTGGTCGACTGACCAGACTTAAAGCCCTCCGATCACAAAAAAGCCGCCCCAACGGGCGGCTTTTTTGTTGTTCTGCGGCAACTTTTTGTGGAAGAACTAGCCTGGGTCAGATGGCAGATTTGCCCGCCGCAGCGATTTGAAAGCCCATAAAAATAAGGGGTTTCAGGATCCGAGTGGTAAACTAATGCTTGGTTTTACAACGGGGCACCTTAGCATACGGCTTCATTGAGATGTCGGGTCGGACGCACGCGCCTGCGGGCGTGCCCAAACCAGACCCTTAAAGCTGCAAGCGTTTGGCTTTGTCTCGCAGGCCCGGACCCTCTCAAATTGCCCAAGCCTTAAGCCTCGACCAAAGCGGCAGGCATCGTCGGCCAAGCCCGTGGCGCAAGCGCTGCGTTGCTGGCGGACCCAACCCCGCCTTTTGCGACCCGCGATCCCGACACCCGGTGCCTTTGCCCCCCTTCTCAGGCCCGCGCGGGGCGTCTGTGCCCCAACATTTCCGCGCGATCGGCCCCCGTCGCGCCCGGTGACACTGAGATGTTGTCTAAGCGTCACCAAACCGTTGCAACCCCGTGAAACGAGTTTCGAACACCAATCGCCAAACCAAGTTGGAGAGAGACATGAAACTCAAATCCGTGATCCTGGGCATCGGCCTTGCCGCGGCCACCGCCCTGGCCGCGTCGGCCGAGACCTGGAAGCTGGCCGTCACCGATGTGGAAGGGATGGAGCGCCTGCAGCTGGAATGGGGCCCGTTCAAGGACGCGCTTGAAGCGGCAACCGGCGACACTTTTGAGTTTTTTGCCGTGAACTCCCGAACCGCCGCCGCTGAAGCGCTGCGCGGTGAGACGGTTGATTTCGTCGTCTCGGGCCCTGCAGAGTACGTCGTCATCAACAAGCTGACCAATGCCACGCCACTGGTCGGTCTGGGCCGTCCCGATTACCACTGTGCCATCGTGGTGCGCGCGGATAGCGGCATCAACGTGCCTGCGGATCTGAAGGGCAAGAAGGTCGCGTTCGGCGATATCGGCTCGACCTCCAACATGCTGTGCCCGATGCAGGTGTTGGCCGATCATGGCCTGGACCCGGTCAACGACATCGAGAAGATCCACACCAGCCGGAACATCGCCCATGAGGCGCTGAAGGCGGGCGACGTGGATGCGCTTGGCTCGAACGCCGGGTCATGGCTGCGCGTGCGCAACAAAGAAACCGATCTGCCATATGGCTTTTTCAAGATGATCGCACGCTCGGGCGATCTGCCCAACGACATGATCATGGTCGGTGCGCATGTGCCTCAGGCGGCTGCCGAGCTGGTGAAAACTGCGATCCTTGAGAACAAAGATCAGATCATCGCGGGCATCACCGCCCATGAAGAGAACGGCAAATATCTGGGCATGGACCTCGTGGCCATCGAGGACAGCGCCTATGATTATGTCCGCTCGATGTACTCCAACGCGGGCTATCCCCAGTTCGACAACTTCATCGGTGACTGATCTAAACCTAAAGGCCCGGGCCGCGTCAGAGGCGCGGCCGGGGCTGTCCGACCAAATAGGGACGGGGCTCACCGGGGTCCCGCCCGTGGATATCGAGGCCAAAGCCCTGGCCAAGCGCTTTGGCGCGACGGAGGTTTTCTCGGATGTCACCTGCCCCTCAGAGGCTGGGATTAGTCCCATCAAGCAGCGCAATAGGGTGGATTTGCCAGTGCCGTTGGCCCCGACAAGGGCCACCGCCTCGCCCCGTGCAAGGCGAAAGCTGACATCCGAGAAAACCTCCGTCGCGCCAAAGCGCTTGGCCAGGGCTTTGGCCTC
>JBCBNR010000497.1:0-1943 GCA_039821665.1 Pseudomonadota bacterium | reverse complement strand
ACCTGAGCATACCCGTTGTCCCCATCGGCGCGCAAAAGCGCTGGCGCGATTTGGGTGAGCGTGGGGCGCGCTTTTGGGTTCGCATAGCCTGACGCAAAACTTTGCACATAGACCGGCAACATGCGCAGCCCGTGACTGCGGGGCCCCTCGGCTTCGGATCGGGCCACAAGCTCGCTCAGCACCGAGCGCCCCACAGCATCCACCCCTGCAGTGGCAAGAACCTGATCCGCAAGGGTGCGAATTTGGGGCACGGTAAGGATTTGGGTGTCGGGCGGGGTCATGGCCGGGGTCTGTGAAGTGCGCCACCTGACTGCACCGCCATCTTGGCCAGAAGGCAAGGGTAAACCTTAAGTTGGGCGCAATGGGCATCCCACCCGGCCACGACAGGTAACGCATCGGGGGCAGACGCCTGTAGGCTCGGGTAAAAGCCTGGCCAGACTCCAAGCCCAGACCATCCCCATCCGACCAAAGCATGTGCCTGCGCGGGGGGGCACCCGAGCCGCCACCACAAAAGCGCGTGTGCAGGGGGCGTCTTGATCGGGCTTTTACCCCGGGCCCCAAGCGTCGTGCTCCGAGAGGGTAAGCAAGGGGCCTAAGTCTCTGGTAGGTGCGGTTGGCGCATCTGTGGCAGACGTACGGACCCGCCGGATGCCAAGACCCCTAGCATCGCCCCAGCACGGGCCGCCAGCCGTGTCAAAACCGCCAGGTCTTGCGTGTGTTCTGGGCTGTCTGGATTGGCCGCGCGGGGACGCAAAATGGCGGAGAGACAGGGATTCGAACCCTGGGTAGGCTTGCACCCACAACGGTTTTCGAGACCGCCCCGTTCGACCACTCCGGCACCTCTCCGCACGCGTGTGATCTTGCACGTCGGGTCTCGTAAGCCGCGCGCCGTCTTGGTGCAAGCCTTTTTGCCCCTTGTCGCTTGACAGATGCGGCCTTTGGCGGCACAAGGCGGCTTCTCTCGGCCAGGGGTCGTGGGATTACAAGATCGCAGCTTATCGGCGTGCAGGCACGGCCAGCACACAAACACCGCAACGGCGGGGCCCTACGGCGCGGAACGGATAAAGGATAAAACCCATGTTTGCGGTTCTGAAAACCGGCGGCAAGCAATACAAAGTTGCCGCAGGAGACGAGTTGACCATCGAAAAACTTGCAGCAGATGCAGGTGAGACGGTCCAGTTCAACGACATTCTGATGCTGGGTGGTGATAAGACCACCGTTGGTGCGCCGATGATCGAAGGTGCGGCTGTGCAGGCCGAAGTGCTCGACCAGATGCGTGCGCCTAAGGTCATCCACTACGTCAAGCGCCGGCGTAAACACTCGTCGCAGCGCCGTCGGGGCCACCGTCAGCACCTGACCATGATCAAGATCACCGAGATCTTGGCCTCGGGCGGGGACAAGACCGGCGTAAAAGCCGCCGTTGGGGCCGCCTCGGCCGCATTGGTGGCCGCAGCAGCGCCTGCGCCCAAGCCCAAAGCCGCGCCCAAGAAAAAGGCCGAGCCGAAGGCAGAGACGCCCGCGCCTACGGCGGATGAGGCCGACACCGGCACCCAGCCTGCCAACTTGCTGACGGAGGCAAAAGGCGAGGCGGATGATCTGAAGAAGATTTCCGGCGTCGGTCCGAAGCTGGAAGGCACGCTGAATTCCATCGGCGTGTACCATTTCTGGCAAATCGCCGAGTGGGGCCCCGAAGAAATTGCCTTTATGGATGACAAACTGTCCTTTAAGGGTCGTATTGAACGTGATGACTGGATCGCTCAGGCCAAAACCTTTGCGGCCGGCGACGAGTAAGGAGCGCACGAGATGGCACATAAAAAAGCAGGTGGTTCGTCCCGCAACGGTCGCGACAGTGCTGGTCGCCGCTTGGGCGTTAAGAAATTTGGTGGCGAGAGCGTCATTCCAGGCAACATCCTTGTGCGCCAGCGCGGCACCAAGTGGTGGCC
>JBCBNR010000496.1:0-1945 GCA_039821665.1 Pseudomonadota bacterium | reverse complement strand
GAACCTGATTCAACAAGCCCAGTGCACGATTGAATTTCAGCAATGCGCAAATCGGCGGTGCGGGTAGCGCCGTTGCCTCAGCGGGGCCCGGTCAAACGGGCCTCGCGCGCGGCCCAAAGGCGGGCCAGCGCATCCTCCCCCAACAGCGCACCCGGTTCATCGCGGTAGTTGATGCTGTGGGCGATCGGGTTGCCTTGCCATTTCGCCTCCAACGCGGCGCGCTCAGCGCTGGGCAGGAAGCCTGCGATGAAGGCGTTGGCGGCCTGCAACAGAGTATAGCTTGAGGCGTCCGCCGCCACCCCCATGGCGTAGTAGTAGGGGACATCCGACAGGTTGCCTGAACAAATTTCGATCCGGTTGTGCCAAGGGCTGGCCGGGTCGGTGCTGGCCCAGTAGAAAATCGGCAGATCCGCGCCAAACGCATCCACCACCCCGTTTGCCACGCTGTCATGGATGCGCGATTGGTCCGTATAGGCGATGAGATTGGCCAGGCGAATGCGCCCGCCGGGTTTGTTGGCATTGGACGACCAGCGCAGGCCAAGGTTTTCGAGCAGCCCAAACGCCCCGGGATCATTGATGATGCCCAAGGTTTTCCCCTCCAAATCCTCAATCGACGAGATGGTTTGATCGCCCGTGCGCCGGATCAAGACCCAGTTCATCCAGGTATAGGTGTCCGTATAGGCTATGTTTTGAAACCCCTCGTTCGGAGGCAGGGCGCTGATCACGATATCAGCAGGCTCGCTGCCCTGGACCGGACCGGCGAACAGCAATTCGGTCAGAATGTCCCAGGTTTCTTCGACAAAGACCGGGGTCACCCCCAGATGGCGGGCAAGCGCGCGGCCATATTCGACGTCCAAACCTTCCAGCCTGTCCTGGGGCGTGCTGCGAAAGGACAGGCCCGTGAAATCTGGATCTAGCGCAATTCGGATCGACCCCCGTTCGCGGATGGCCTGCAGCCGGTCAAAGTCAGGGGCGGAGGTCGCCCCGTCCGTTGCAAGAACGTTGGATACAGCCTCGCCCAGTTGCGGCAGCGGGGTAGAACGCGACAAGTGCGTGATGGTAGACATGCGCGTCTGCGCCCAGGCCACCTTGCTTTGCGCGCGCCCGGTGACCCTGCGAGAGTTCGATTTCAACTCGCCCACAAGGGCCACATTCTCGGAGATGTCGCCAAACGCTGCTGTCACCCGATCGAACGCGTCGATGACCCTGGCAAGGGCCGCATCAATCTCGGCCTGGTGGGTGGCGCTGCCCTGGCGAGAGCGATCTATGGTTTCGGCCATTTGGGTCTGGATGTCGCGCAGGTCGATCAGGTCCGAGGCGGCCTTGGCTTGGCTCATGGTTTGTTGAGAGAGCCTGCGCACCTCCTCTGCCACCACGGCGAAACCTGCACCGGCAGTTCCCGCCCTCGCCGCCTCGATCGAGGCATTGACCGCGAGTATGTTGAGCTGGCTGCCCACGCTTTCTAGATCGTCGAGCATTGTGCGCACGGCGTCAGCTTTGGTGTCCAGGGCGGTGCGCACCTCGTCAAATGCGCCAGAGAGGGTATCGATAAGGGCGTTTGTGCGCGCGGCCACCTCGCCGCGAAGCGCCTCGGCCGTGGCCTCCCCATGGGCGGTGTCCTGGTTGCCTTGGTTGATCGCGGTCGCAAGCGCGTTAAAGCGCGCCTCATACTCGGCATTTGCGGTATCTTCCGCGGCAAAAGCGTTCAGCGCAAAGCGTTGCAGATGGCCCAAAAACGCCAGCATCGCCGCAATCTCGTGGATCAGGGCCTGGGGACCGGACAGGCCTGCGGGTCGCGGCGCTGTGGCGGGCAGCGCCGGTTCCGACAGCTTTGGCGATGACCCGTTTGGTCCGATCATGGGGTCCAATTCATTGACATTTTGGGTGGGTGTGGGCGCAAAGGGCGAATTAAGTGTTAAGCTTGGGCCCATTCCCCCCTTGAATG
>JBCBNR010000495.1:0-1950 GCA_039821665.1 Pseudomonadota bacterium | reverse complement strand
GATTGCGCGGTTTCTGGCGGCAACGGAGCTTGCAACCCAATACATCATCAACCACCCTGAGGAGAGCTGGGAGATTTTCTCCAGCACCGCTGCGGAGTTACAAGACGAGTTGAACGCGAAGGCCTGGGTGGACACCTTGCCCCGCTTTGCCCTGAGACCGGCGGCCTTCGATGTGGGCCGCTATGCCCGGTTCGAGGCGTTTTTGGCCGAGGCGGGCCTCATCCCGGGCCAAAACCCGATCTCGAAGATCGCCGTGGACGTGACCGCGCCATGAGCGACGGGCAGGTCTCCTATGGCGCGCTTCACCGGCTTTGGCGCGCGGGCGCCCAGGCAGACTGGCAGGCGTTCACCACCCACGCCTTCGTGGAAGGGTTGCGCGACGGATCCCTGCCCAGGCCTGCGTTTTTGCATTATCTCAAACAGGATTATGTGTTTTTAATCCACTTTGCGCGGGCTTGGGCGCTGGCGGTGGTCAAATCCAACTCGTTGGAGGAGATGCGGATGGCCGCGGGCACGGTCGATGCGCTGGTCAACACCGAGATGAGTTTGCACATCGCCACTTGCGCCAAAGAAGGGTTAAGCGAGGAGGCGCTGTTCGCCACCCAAGAAGCACCGCAAAACATGGCGTACACGCGCTATGTGATGGATGCAGGGCTGTCGGGGGATTACCTGGATTTGATGGCCGCCCTGGCCCCTTGTGTTCTGGGCTATGGCGAAATTGGTGCGCGGCTTTTGGCCGATCATGCGCCTGACACCCCCTACCGGGACTGGATCGCCACCTATGGCGGGGCGGAGTATCAAGAGTTGTGCGCCCAAGTGGGCGCTGTTATCGACCGCGCGGCCGAGGCCCGGCTGGGGGATCTCGCGACCTCTCCGCGCCTCGGGGCCCTGCAGACCCGGTTCACCCAGGCCACCACGCTGGAGGTGGGCTTTTGGGACATGGGGCTGAGCGGTGCGTGAGCCGCGCCCCTGGCTTGCACTTGAGCGGCACGCTGCGCTTTGACGCGGCGGCACAGATAGCGGTGGATCTGAACATCGAGGCCGGGGCCTGGACCTGCTTGCTCGGCCCATCGGGGGTGGGCAAATCGACCTTGCTGCGCACCATCGCGGGCCTGCCCTCAGGCGGGACGTTCGAGGGGCAGATCAAGGGCCTGGACACCCCGCGCCAGACGCAAGTTGCCTATATGGCCCAAGACGATGGTTTGGCACCTTGGCTGGATGTCCTTCAAAACGTCACCCTGGGGGCAAAGCTAAGGGGCGAGCGGTTGGACATGCCACGGGCCCAGGCGCTGGTGGCGCAGGTCGGTCTGGCCGATCATGCGCGCAAAACGCCCTCTGCCCTGTCGGGCGGGATGCGGCAGCGCGCAGCACTTGCCCGGACCTTGATGGAGGATCGGCAGATCGTGTTGCTGGACGAGCCGTTCTCGGCGCTGGACGCAAAGAACCGGGCCGAGATGCAAGAGTTGGCCTTTGCGGCCCTGGCCGGGCGCACGGTGCTGCTGGTCACCCATGACCCGTCCGAGGCGGTGCGACTGGGCCATCACATCCTGGTCATGCACCAAGGCACAATCCGACACAGCGCCCTGCCCCCGGGCGCCCCTTTGCGCAACTACAACGCGCCAGAGGTTCTGAGCGCGGGGGCAGCTTTGTTGGCAGAGCTGCGCGGCCCATGAGCGCGCGTCTGGGCGGGTGGGCTTCGCGCACCCTGCTGACCACCGCGATCCTGTTGGGCGCTTGGCAGCTTTTGGTCAGCACCACGGGTCTGCCCACCTTTATCCTGCCTGGGCCGGGTGACGTGGCTCGCGCGTTGGTGACCCACCGCGCGCTGATCTGGACGCATTTTCAAACCACGCTTCTGGCCGTGATCACAGGCATTCTGCTCGGCACGGCACTTGGGGCCTATACGGCCATTATGCTGTACCTGATGCCCCGGGCGCGGCGTGTCCTGCA
>JBCBNR010000494.1:0-1974 GCA_039821665.1 Pseudomonadota bacterium | reverse complement strand
GAAGGCCTGCCGGCGCGCAGGCTCTTGCCAGAACTTCCACACAGGCTGTCCCTGGAAAGGTTTTTTGGCGCCACAGCAGCCACCTTTGGCCTCGCGCGCTTTAAGGGGGTCCCGAAAGACGGCGGTGTTTTGGAACGCCAGCGTGCCAAAGCCACCCAACAGACCAAGGCCCACTGCGGCCACGGTTTTCGCAAGCGCAAAGTCAAAGCCAAGGGCCGAGGCCGTGATCAGGAACATGGCAGGATCCATCAAAGGCGAGGCGAGCCAGAAGGCCATGACCGCCGCCAAGGGCGCGCCCAGGGCCAAAAGGGCCGCAATAAAGGGAATCACCTCACATGAACAAAACGGTGAAAGCCCGCCAGCCAATGCGCCAAGCACGATCATGCGCACAGGCGCGCCGGTAAAGGCCTTGGCCAGCAAAGTCTCGGCGCCGCTGGCTTTCATGTAAGCCACCGCAGCAATCGCAAAGGCGATGAAAATAGCGGTCTGGCCCAGGGCCGAGATCATTTTGCCAAACACCATCGAGAAGTCTTCGGGCGTGAGGATCGCGACCAGTGCCAGGATGGCCACAAAGACCAGCCAAACCTTATCAAGCTGCGCAAGTCGACTGGGCAGCGGGGTGGAAATATCGCTCATGAAGAACTCCGATCAAGGTTGTGGTCCGAGGCGCTCGCCTCGGCGCAGCAATTGAGCATCAGGTAGGCCGACACCCGTTCCACCGTCTCGAACGCGGCGGTCAAAAGCAGGGTGCGGCCCTGTCGCGTTTGGCTGACAAGGCCCGCCTCGCGCAGAATTTTTATGTGGTGGCTGAGGGTGGAGGCTGGCATCGCCAACCGCGCTGCCAACGCGCCCGTGGCCAGACCATTGGGGCCTGCAGCCACCAGGGCCTGCAAGACCGCAAGCCGCTGGTCCGAGCCAAGGGCCGCAAAGGCCTGGGCGGCATCCTCCAAAGACAGCATGTCAAGAATCTTTTCCATGTTTCTAGAATTATCGAAATAACGGAGTTCTGCAAGCCTTTTCTTACCCGCCGCCTGGACGGACGGGTGCAAGGGCTTACTGTCGGGTCAATGACAGATCCCCTTGCGCCGCTTGTATCCTCTATCCGGGCCTGCACCCTGTGTGCAGAGCGGTTCGCAGCCACCCATACGCGCCATAGGCCCCGGCCCATTGTGCGCCTGTCCGGCACGGCGCCGATTTTGATCGCAAGCCAAGCGCCGGGCGCGCGGGCCCATGCCAGTGGTCTGCCCTTCGATGACCCATCGGGCGACAGGTTGCGCGCCTGGCTTGGGGTGGATCGAGCTCGGTTTTACGATCAACGCAACTTCGCAATCTTGCCCATGGGGTTTTGTTTTCCGGGGTATGATGCGAAAGGCAGCGATCTGCCGCCGCCCCGGATCTGCGCCAAAACCTGGCGCGCGCAGGCCTTGAACCTGCTGCCCCAGATCAAACTGACGCTTTTGATCGGTGGTTATGCGCAGCGCTGGCACCTGGGCACGGCCTCGGTCACCCAGGCCGTGGCGGGCTGGCGGGATGCGCCCCCTGGCGTTTTGCCCTTGCCCCATCCATCTTGGCGCAACACCGCATGGCTGAAAAAGCACCCCTGGTTCGAGGCCGAGGTGCTGCACGCGCTGCGGGCGAACGTGCAAAACCTGTTGGAGGGTTCATGACCACGCTTGACGACGTATACGCCAGCCTGGCCGCCAATGCGGATGACGCCGCGCGCCACGGTCAATTCTACGGCCAAGTGGCTGCGACGGAATTGCTTTTGGTGTTGGACGCGCCCGCAGGCGAGGCCAGCGTAAAGCCGCTGGTTCTGACCGCGGGCGAGGAGGAGGTGGTTCTCGCCTTTGACACCGCCGAGCGGATGGCCAGCTTTTTGGGCCGCACGGCGGAATATGCGTCCCTGCCGGGGCGGACCATTGTCGAGATGCTGCAGGGCAGCGGGCTGACCCTTGGCCTGAACTTCGAGGCGCC
>JBCBNR010000493.1:0-1974 GCA_039821665.1 Pseudomonadota bacterium | reverse complement strand
GAGCCGAACTCGGTTTATATGATGGCCCATTCAGGTGCGCGGGGCTCGCCTGCGCAGATGAAACAGCTGGGCGGGATGCGCGGTCTGATGGCCAAGCCGTCGGGCGAGATCATCGAGACGCCGATCATCTCGAACTTTAAGGAAGGCCTGACCGTGTTGGAGTATTTCAACTCCACCCACGGGGCCCGTAAGGGTCTGGCTGACACCGCGCTCAAAACCGCGAACTCGGGCTATCTTACCCGTCGCCTCGTGGATGTGGCACAGGACTGTATCGTCAAAATCGACGATTGCGGCACCGAGCGGTCGATCACTGCCAAAGCGGCGGTGAACGATGGCGAGGTTGTGGCATCCCTGTCCGAGCGGATCTTGGGCCGTGTGGCGGCTGAAGATGTGCTCGACCCGGCGGATGGCCGCGTGCTGTGCAAGCGTGGGGAGTTGATCGAGGAGCGTACAGCCGATGCGATCGAAGCCGCAGGCGTGCAATCGATGCAAATGCGGTCGCCCCTGACCTGCGAGGCCGAGGATGGGATCTGTGCCCAGTGCTACGGTCGCGATCTGGCACGCGGAACCCGGGTCAACCCCGGCGAGGCGGTCGGCATCATCGCGGCCCAGTCCATCGGCGAGCCGGGCACCCAGTTGACCATGCGGACCTTCCATATCGGCGGGATTGCACAGGGTGGCTCGCAATCCTTCCAGGAGGCAAGCCATGCCGGTAAGGTCGCCTTTAAAGGCGCCAATGTTCTGAAGAACGCTGATGGCGAGTTGATCGCCATGGCGCGGAACATGGAAATCTCGCTTGTCGATGACAACGGGGTGGAGCGTGGGTCGCACAAGATGTCCTATGGCTCGAAAATTTTGGTCAAAGAAGGCCAAGAGATCGAGCGCGGCGACAAACTGTTCGAGTGGGACCCCTATACCCTGCCGATCATCGCCGAGAAGGACGGTCAGGCCAAGTTCGTGGACCTGGTGGCCGGTATCTCAATCCGAGAGGAGACGGATGACGCCACCGGCATTAGCCAAAAGATCGTGAGCGATTGGCGCGCGGCCCCTAAGGGCAACGAGTTGAAGCCCGAGATCATTGTGATGGACCCGGTCACGGGCGAGCCTGTGCGGCTGGAGAACGGTAACCCCGAGACCCATGCCATGTCGGTGGATGCGATTTTGTCCGTTGAAGACGGGCAAGAGGTCAAGGCAGGCGACGTGCTCGCTCGGATCCCGCGCGAGGGCGCAAAGACCAAGGACATCACCGGGGGTCTGCCCCGCGTGGCGGAATTGTTCGAGGCACGCCGTCCCAAGGATCACGCCATCATCGCCGAGATCGACGGTCACGTGCACTTTGGCAAGGACTACAAGAACAAGCGTCGTCTCTCCATCGTGCCCACCGAAGAAGGGGCCGAGCCGGTCGAATACATGGTGCCCAAGGGCAAGCACATCCCTGTGCAAGAAGGGGATTTCATCCAAAAGGGTGAATACATCATGGATGGCAACCCAGCCCCCCATGACATCCTTCAAATCCTTGGGGTGGAGGCCCTGGCCGACTATTTGATCGACGAGGTTCAGGACGTCTATCGCCTGCAAGGCGTGAAGATCAACGATAAGCATATCGAAGTGATCGTACGTCAGATGCTGCAGAAGTATGAGGTCGCAGAAAGTGGCGGCACCATCCTTCTTAAGGGCGAGCAGGTGGACAAGGCCGAGTTCGACGAGGCCAATGCCAAGGCGATTGCCGAAGGGCGCGAGCCTGCCAAAGGTGGTCCGATCCTCTTGGGGATCACCAAGGCCAGCTTGCAGACCCGCTCGTTCATCTCGGCAGCGTCGTTCCAAGAGACCACCCGCGTGCTGACCGAGGCGGCGACCCAAGGCAAACGGGATCGTCTGATCGGCCTTAAGGAAAACGTGATCGTGGGCCGCCTGATCCCAGCCGGGACCGGCGGTGCGACCCATGACATCAAGCGCATCGCGGCCAACCGCGAC
>JBCBNR010000492.1:0-1997 GCA_039821665.1 Pseudomonadota bacterium | reverse complement strand
GGGGCAAGCGAGCTTGCCCCGGCTGAGACCTGGGTCACCCACGGCCGAGAGGAAGCGTTGGTGCGTTGGTGCACCCTCAACCAAATGGCGGCGCGCCCTCTCCACCTGGTGGGGTATGAGGACGAGGCGGAATGACCCCCTTTTCCATTCTGTTGGACGGGTTGACCGTCACGCCCGCGCGCCTGGGCAAATTGAAGCTGTTGACGGATTATATGGCCGAGGTGCCCGATCCCGATCGGGGCTATGGGATCGCTGCGATCACCCGGGATCTGGATTTGCCTTCCGTCAAACCGGCCTTGCTGCGCGCACTGGTGGCCGAGCGTACGGATGCGGAATTGTTCGCACTGTCCTACGACTATGTGGGGGACCTGGCCGAGACCGTGTCGCTGATTTGGGAGCCGCGGGCCAAAGCGCAGAGCGCCAGCCTGACGGAGGTGGTGGAGGTGTTGCGCGCCACGTCGCGGTCTGATGCGCCCCGGGTGATGGCGGACCTGCTGGACCGGTTTTCTGCGTCCGAGCGGTATGCGCTGCTGAAACTGGCCACAGGGGGCTTGCGGGTGGGGGTCTCCGCGCGGCTGGCCAAGCAAGCCCTCAGCCTGTTCGGCAAGGTCGATGTGGTCGAGATCGAGGAGCTGTGGCACGGGCTGGCCCCGCCCTATTTAGAGCTTTTTGCCTGGCTCGAAGGGCGCGCAGAAAAGCCCGTTCAAGCCGCCGCCGCCCCCTTTCGCCCGGTGATGCTGGCAACTGCCTTGGACGAGGATGCCTTGGACAGCCTAACACCAGGCGATTTCCTGGCCGAGTGGAAATGGGATGGCATCCGCGTGCAAGCCACCTGCGAGGGGGGCATTGCGCGCCTTTACTCACGCACCGGCGATGACATCTCGGGCGCGTTCCCCGATCTGGTGGCGGCGATGCAGTTCGAAGGGTCCCTTGATGGCGAGTTGCTGGTGCGCAAGGGCGATAAGGTCTTGCCCTTCTCCGAGCTGCAAAAGCGCCTCAATCGCAAGACCGTCTCGAAAGCCGCCCTGGTGGAACGCCCTGCTGCGATCCGCGCCTATGATCTGCTGCAAGAGGGGGGCGAGAATTTGCGCGCCCTGCCGTTCGAGACCCGCCGCGCGCGGCTGGAGGCGTTTGTCCAAACGCTGCCGCCCGCCCGGTTCGACCTTTCCCCCTTGGTGCCGTTCACCGCTTGGGACAGCTTAAAGGCGCACCGCCAAAACCCGCCTGACGCGGTGATCGAGGGGCTGATGCTCAAACGCCGCGACAGCGCCTATGTGCCCGGCCGCCCGAAGGGGCCGTGGTTCAAGTGGAAACGCGACCCGTTCACCATCGATGCTGTTTTGATGTATGCGCAACGGGGGCATGGCAAACGCTCTGGCTTTTACTCCGACTACACATTCGGCTGTTGGACCGATGACGACAGCTTGGTGCCGGTGGGTAAAGCCTATTTCGGCTTTACCGATGAAGAGCTGCGCAAGATCGACAAGTTTGTCCGCGACCATACCCTTGAACGCTTTGGCCCCGTCCGCTCGGTCCGGGCTGATGGCGAGGTGGGGCTGGTGCTCGAAATTGCGTTCGAAGGCCTCAACCGCTCGCCCCGGCACAAATCCGGCGTGGCGATGCGCTTTCCGCGCATCTCGCGCCTGCGCTGGGACAAACCCGTGGCCGAAGCTGACACCCTGAACACCCTTAAGGCCCTTTTGCCCTAAGGCGCTAATTCTAAACCGCGCCGCTCGCGCCTCTCCAAACATCGAGTTTCCCAAAATACTCTGGGGGAAGGGCGCTTGCGCCCTGGGGGCAAAGCCCCCGGTGGGACGTGTCCAATTATCCGCGCAAAAGATCGGCGAGGGCAGGGTGGGCAAACCTTCGCGGCAGGGTGACCGCATAAAACGTCTCTCTCAGGCCCAGTTCAAAGGGCGCTGTGGCCACGCGCCCAGCCGCCACTTCGTCTGCCACAACCACCGAAGGGGCAATCGCCAATCCCACCCCTTCGCGCG
>JBCBNR010000491.1:0-1999 GCA_039821665.1 Pseudomonadota bacterium | reverse complement strand
CTGCGTGGTGCGCCGCTCGGCCTATATCGCGCCAGGCGTCGTGCTGATGCCATCCTTCGTGAACCTCGGCGCTTATGTGGACAGCGGCACCATGGTGGACACCTGGGCCACCGTCGGCTCTTGCGCACAGATCGGCAAGAACGTGCACCTGTCCGGCGGCGTTGGCATTGGCGGTGTGTTGGAGCCGATGCAAGCAGGCCCCACGATCATCGAGGACAACTGCTTTGTCGGGGCCCGCTCCGAGGTGGTCGAAGGGGTCATCGTTCGCGAAGGCGCTGTGCTGGGCATGGGTGTGTTCATCGGCCAATCCACCAAGATCGTGAACCGCGCCACGGGCGAGGTTCTGTATGGCGAGGTGCCCCCCTATTCGGTGGTGGTCGCAGGATCGATGCCATCCGACAAGGGCGGTCCAAATCTCTACTGCGCCGTGATCGTCAAGCAGGTGGACGAGGGCACACGCTCGAAAACCTCCATCAACGATCTGTTGCGGGACTGATCGACCGGGCAGGTGTGGCCACGCCTGCGCAACACAGGCCCCAAAAGATCCTGCACTTGAAACGCGCCTGACAAAGACGTGAGGCTTTGTCAGTTGTTCTTTAAGCCACCCGCGCAATATGAAGGCTCTGTCTAAGGCAGGAGCGTTCTATGGATCTTATACTGGCCTATCTGGCGGGCATGTTGACCCTGCTCAACCCGTGCGTGCTGCCGGTCTTGCCCATTGTGCTTGCCTCGGCTTTGCAGGCCGACAAGCGCGGCCCGCTTGCGCTTGCGGCGGGCATGTCGGTCAGTTTTGTGGCCCTCGGCGTGGGTGTGGCGGCGTTTGGCCATGCGATCGGCCTGACGCAAGAGCTGATGTCGCAAATCGGTGCGGTCATCATGATCGGCTTTGGCCTTGTGCTTTTGGTTCCTCAATTTGCCCAACGGTTCGAATTGGCGACCGCAGGCTTTGCCTCGAAAGCCGATGCTCAGCTGGGGCATGGGCCGCAAAGCGGGCTGGCCGGTCAGTTTTTGGGCGGTGCGCTGTTGGGCGCTGTGTGGTCGCCGTGCATCGGGCCCACCTTGGGCGGGGCTATCGCACTTGCCAGCCAAGGGGAGAACCTGCTCTGGGCCAGCTTGATCATGACCGCATTTGCGCTTGGCGTCTCGACCCTGATCCTGGGCCTTGGCTTTGGGGCCCAAGGTGCACTGCGCAGCCGCACGAACGCGCTGCGCGGGATCGCCTCGCGCTCCAAACCGATCCTGGGCACCGTGTTCTTGGTGGTTGGCGTCATGATCCTCGCGGGCGTTCATCACATGATCGAGGCTTGGGCCGTGCGCAATCTGCCCTATTGGTTCCAAGACCTCTCCATCGCGTTTTAACCTTGCAGAAAGGACAATCTGACATGCAACGACGGACATTTTTGGCCACAGCCGGGGCCACCGCAGCCACGCTGACCTTGCCTATGGCAGCACGGGCCGTGGACTTTGTGGACTATACCCCGGGCCTGATCCAACAGCTGCTGGACGACGGTAAGGTGGTGCTGGTGGATTATGCCGCCGACTGGTGCAGCACCTGCGCCCGGCAAGAGCGTGTGATCCGGCAACTGGTCGACACAAACCCCGCCTATGGCGAGCTGGCTTACGTGCGCGTGGATTGGGTTGACTTCAAAGGCCATGCGGTCACCAAAAGCCGTGGCGTGCCCCGCCGCTCGACCCTTCTGGTGCTCAAAGGCGATCAGGAATTAGGGCGTCTAGTGGCCGAAACCAGGGTGCCGGAGATCCAGAAGCTGCTCGACACCGGGCTCGCCTCGGTCTGAGCCTGGACACCTCGTCCAAGCGCGGGCCATAAGGGCGTTTCACGCACCCAAGGTTGAGCCGCGAGCATGGCCAAATCCAAATCCCCCCAGCAGGTCTATACCCTGCTGGTTCAAGTGGGCCGCGCGCCCGGAGACGGCCTGCCCAAGGGGGCTTTGGGCGCGCAATTGCTGTGCTATGCCAGCGGCGTTGACGAGGCTGAGGC
>JBCBNR010000490.1:0-2000 GCA_039821665.1 Pseudomonadota bacterium | reverse complement strand
CCACGCCCTTGACCGTCACCGCCGCCGCCACGTCGACAGGCCGCGCGGGCGCGACGGCGACGCATGCGACCGGGGGACGCGCGGCCCCCTTCCTCTTGCCTAGGCGCCGGAGGCCTTCGCCGCCTCAACCTGCTCTCTCAGCGCCCGGAACTTGAAGATCGCCTCGCGCTGCGCATCCGTCAGCTCGGGCTTCAGCTCACCGTCCGGGCCCTCGCAGGTCGCTGCAATGACCGCATCCAGCGCATCGGAGAGCTGCCCGATCTGCCGGCCATAGCTGCCCGCCTCGTCCAGGATCTTACGCTCGAGCGCATGGTCGCCCGCATTGCCGAGATCAATGTTCACCAACCCGATCTGGCCCACATTGGCCACCCAATCGCGCCAGAAATCGAACATTTGGACGACCGGACCACTGAGGGGCGCAAATCCACCCCCGACCCAAGGCCCGAAGGGCGCCGCCGTCATCGGTCCCCCGCCCTGCCCGTTTGTCATCTCCGCCTCCTCAGCCATCACAGCCCACCACGGGCCACGACGGGCCACCACGGGCCACCACGGGCCACCACGGGCCACCACGGGCCACCACGTCCGTATCATGACGCGCCATGCTGCACTGCACCAGCACAGAATGTCCTGTGTGGGTAGCCCGCGCTTTGCAAGGTGAATTTGTTGTTGGCATCGGCCGTTCAGAGCAGTCGTGTTTTCGGCCTGTTTGCGCAGCGGACTGTCCTGCTGCTGGCCTTGGTGGGGTTTACAGATCAGGCCCTGACCGGGTTTGCGCACTCTCGGTCGGCTTGCGCCGCATGTCGGCTCAGTCGTGCCTCTCAGAGGCTGTCCGAGCAGGTTCGGAGCGAGGTTGCATGGCTGCCGCCTGCCCGATGCACAGCTGTTCCTGGCGAGATGCGACGGAAAATCGGACGGCTTGAACGCCTTGGACAGCTCGCTCGGCGCCCATCTGGAAGGACGATGCGCGCCCTCGCGGCGCCTGTGCAAGCGACGTGACGGACCACGATTGGGCGCTGATTGCGCCGCCCTTGCCCGCTCCGAGACCGGGCGCGCGGCTGGGCGCGCGGCCGGAGCACGGTCCAAGGCGCTATCGGGCCTTGGTGTGACGATGGCCCAGATGTCCGCAACGAGGTCGGCTGAAAGGCGTCCGGCCGAGCCGGTCGACGACCGCAGGGCCGTCACCGGTCCGAACCCCTGGATCGCCCCCTGGGATCCACTTTGGCCGCCCGGCGCATGCATGCGGCTGTTGGCGAAGGCGGGCGTTTGCGCAGGATGAGTGCCGCCGAGAGGCGCCTTCGCGCAGCGCAACGCCGTCTTACGCCCCTTCGGAAACACAGGACCGACCGCGTGCAGCAGACCCGCAGCAATCAAGCAGCAGGCCGCGGATCAAGTCGATCCCCTCTGTGCGCTGGCGCGCCACCAGATCGCGGGTTCGGTGCAGCCCGAGGATCGCCGGTTGCGCGCGCCTTGATGGCGACGATGCGCGGTCCGCGCTCTCGACCGATGCACCGGACCGTGCAATCCGCTGGCGTGGACCTGCCTGAACGCGGCCGCGCAACCGCGCCGCCAAGGGACAGGGCCTTGGCCAAAAGACAAATGCCTCAGCCCCATGACACCCACCAACACCCCAGGCGCGCGCGCCAACCGTAACGCCGCGTCAGCGGGCCTCGCGCGCGTCCTCGACGGTGCGCAAACCGGTCACCGGCGCCGAGACAAGCACCGACATGTTCCCCGGCTTGTGCTCGTTGCGCAGCATCTTCATGTGCGCCTCGGGCAGATCCGCCCAGGTGAAGACCTCCGACATACACGGATCCAGCCGGCGCTCCAGCATCAGCTGGTTGGCCGCACTCGCCTGCTTAAGATGCGCGAAATGGCTCCCCTGCAGACGCTTCTGGTGCATCCACATATAGCGGACATCGAAGGTGCAGTTGAACCCGGTGGTGCCGGCGCAGATCACCACCATGCCGCCCTTCTTCACCACGAAGGTGGAGACCGGGAAG
>JBCBNR010000489.1:0-2013 GCA_039821665.1 Pseudomonadota bacterium | reverse complement strand
CGGCCCACCCGAGGATTGGGCCCGGTTGATCCGCGCCTACGGCGTCTTGGGCGAAATGCGACGGGCCTCGGACATCTGGAACGAAGCGCGCGAGGTGTACGCCGATGCCCCCGCAGCACTTGGCATGATCCGTCGTGCAGCGCGGGACGCCGAAGTCATCCAATGATCACCGACAGCATCGAGGCCTTCGCCGCCGAATGCCCTGCGCCCGGCGCTGTGGCGGGCCTGGATCTGGGCACCAAAACCATCGGCGTGGCACTCAGCGACCTGCGCCAGTCCGTGGCCACGCCGGTTGAGACAGTAAAGCGTCGCAAGTTCTCGCTCGACGCCCATGCGCTGCTGGAGCTTTTGTCGGCGCGCGACGCGATCGGGCTGGTTTTGGGGCTACCCCTCAACATGGATGGCAGCGAGGGGCCAAGGGTACAATCCACGCGCGCGTTTGCCCGCAATCTCAGCGCACTGACCCCCCTGCCCATCACGTTTTGGGATGAACGGCTCAGCACCGTTGCCGCAGAACGGGCGCTTTTGGATGCAGATACGTCCCGCAAGCGTCGCGCCCAGATCATCGATCACGTGGCGGCAAGCTATATTCTGCAAGGGGCGCTGGACCGTCTGAGGCATTTGAGAGGGCAAAATGAGTGACGAGGTTTGGCGGCGCGACGAGGTCGCCTCGCCCTGTATCAAGGTCTGCGTGCTGCATCCTGACAGCAAACTGTGCCTGGGCTGCTATCGCACTGGCGAGGAGATCGCCCGTTGGTCCCGCCTCAGCACGCAAGAGCGCAAGGCGCTGATGGACGCGCTGCCCGCCCGCGCAGACCAGCTTAAAGGTGTGCGCAAAGGCGGGCGGCGCGCGCGGACAGCTTAGGCCGCGGCCCGCTCGATAGCGCTTAGCGCCTCTTCGATCAACTGGGGCCCGGCACCGGGCTGAGAAACGCCGTCCGACAGGATCTGACGATACCGCCGCGCCCCGGGGCGGCCCGCGAAGGCGCCCAACATGTGGCGCGTGATCTGGTGCAGCCGGTCGCCGGCGACCAAACGGTCGTCGATATAGGGCAACATTGCGCGGACCGCCTGCTCGCCGGTCACAGGCGGGGAGTTCGCGCCGAACACCCGCGCATCCGCATTGCCCAAGACCTGGGCGGGCGCATGATAGGCCGCACGGCCATACATCACCCCATCCAGCCCCTGGGCCAGGTGCGTCTCGCCCTCCTCCAGGGTCTGTAGGCCACCGTTGAGCGAGATCGACAGGTCAGGGAAAGCGGCTTTCATAGCATGCACCAAAGGATAGTCGAGCGGTGGAACATCCCGGTTCTGCTTGGGGCTGAGACCTTGAAGCCAGGCTTTGCGCGCGTGGATGACCACATGCCTGACACCGGCACCCGCAATTCGGCTTAGAAAATCAGGCAGGACGTGCTCAGGCTCTTGATCGTCCACGCCAATACGGCACTTGACGGTGACAGGGATCTCACAAGCCGCCTCGCCCATGGCGGATATGCATTCGGCCACTAAGCTGGGCCGTTCCATCAAAACAGCGCCAAAAGCCCCCGATTGCACCCGGTCAGAGGGACACCCGACATTCAAGTTGAAGGCCGAAAAGCCGTAGGGCTTCGCCAACCGCACCGCATCGGCCAACATGTCCGGATCCGCCCCGCCCAATTGCAAGACCAAGGGATGCTCGCAAGCGGAATGATCCAGCAACCACATCGCCTGCCCCCGCACCAAAGCAGAGGCTGTTACCATCTCCGTATAAAGCTCAGCCCGCGCCGAGAACTGCCGATGAAACACGCGGCAGTGCCGGTCCGTCCAGTCCATCATAGGCGCAATAGATAATCTAGCGTGTTGATTTATTTGCATTTTTTGTGTATCTTCAAACTGTTGGCGGCGGATGCTGCTACGCTGGAATACGCCCCAATATCCCCGAATTTGCCCCACTACGACGACTCATCGCACACACAGCGCACACGAAAATAGCCTCCATCACCAAGCTCCCCTCCGGTGCATACCGGGTCCAGA
>JBCBNR010000488.1:0-2014 GCA_039821665.1 Pseudomonadota bacterium | reverse complement strand
AAAATCACCAATGATCTTGCCAGCCTCATTCAGCATCGGGCTGAGCACCAGGCGACCTTCGCGCGGCATGGTGTTGGTCATCAGATGGTTCAACCAAGCCTCCGCCCCGGTGCCGGTGATCTGGTACTTGGCGAAGTTCGAGATCTCGGTCACCCCGACCGCGTCACGCACGGCGCGCACTTCCGCGCCCACATGCTCGAAATCATTCGAACGCTGGAAGGACAGGATGTCCTGGGCCTGGGTGCCCTGGGGCGCAAACCAAAGCGGCGTCTCCAACCCCCACGAGAAGCCCATGGCCGCGTTGTTCTGCCCGACCATGATATCATACAGAGGCGTGGTTTGGGCAGGCCGCCCCGCCGGTCGCTCCTCGTTGGGGAACTGGATCGAGAACCGGTTCGAATAGTTTTCGCGCACCTTTGCGTTGGTATAGCGCAGGCTTGCCCACTCGCCAAAACGCGCAACGTCCATCCCAAACACATCAAAGCCCGGGTCCCCGTGGACCATCCAATTCGAAAGGGCCAACCCCACACCGCCCCCCTGGCTGAACCCAGCCATCACGGCGCATGCGCTCCAAAAATTTGTGAGCCCCTGGACCGGGCCTACCAGAGGGTTGCCATCGGGGGCAAAGGTGAAGGGCCCGTTGATGATCTGCTTGATGCCGGTGTGTTCAAGCGCGGGAAAATGCTTGAACCCCACTTCTAAACTTGGGGCGAGCCGGTCGAGATCGGGTTCCAACAACTCGTGACCGAACTCCCACGGGGTGGTCAGGGGCGACCAAGGCACGCAGGCCTTTTCATATGTGCCCACCAACAGGCCCTTGCGTTCCTGACGCGTGTAAATCTCGCCCTTGAAGTCGATGATATGGGCGACCTCCCGCCCTGTCTCCTCGTTATAGGCGATCACCTCGGGCATATCTTCGGTCAGCAGATACATATGCTCCATGGCCAAAAGCGGCAGCTCTAGCCCGACCATGCGACCCACCTCACGGGCCCATAGGCCCCCTGCGTTGACCACATGTTCGGCGCGCACCGTGCCGTTTTTGCACACCACATTCCATGTGCCGTCCGGGTCTTGGGTCAGATCCTCCACCGGGTTGCGCAACTCGATCGTGGCCCCCAGCATCTTGGCGGCTTTGGCATAGGCATGCGTGGTGCCGGACGGGTCAAGATGCCCTTCCACCGGGTCCCACAGGCCCCCTACGAAATCCGAGGTGTCGAGCATCGGGAACATGGCCTTGGCCTCCGAGGGCGTGACCAGTTCGGTGGACATGCCCAAATAGCGCCCTTTGGCATGGGCTGCACGCAAGAAGTCCATGCGCTCAGGGCTGTCGGCCATCATAAACCCACCCGTCAGATGCAACCCGCAGGATTGGCCCGTCAGCTCTTCCAACTCGTGGTAAAGGCCCACCGTATAGGCCTGCAGCTTGGCCACATTCGGATCCCCGTTGAGGGTGTGAAACCCGCCTGCGGCGTGCCATGACGACCCGCTTGTCAGCTCCGAGCGTTCGATCAACATCACATCGGTCCAGCCCGCCTTGGCCAGATGGTAAAGGACCGAGCAGCCGACCACACCGCCCCCGATCACCACCGCTTGTGCTGTTGTCTTCATCGCCTGTCTCCCGATTTTTGACGGGATGAGCCTAGGCAGCGTGTGGCGCGCGAAATGCCCGTTTCCGCCCCCCATTGCCCGTTCGCGACAAGGGCGTTGAAAACTTCACCTGGCCGCTGACAACAGTGCCTTGGTCAGCGCGCCATCTGGGTCCATCAGGCTGTCGATCACATCAAAATGGTGTCGGCCCGCTTCTTTGACCTGGCGCATATCCGCGCCAAGCCCCGTCCAGATATTTGCCAAAAGTGTGGTTTGGCGCACGAACTCAGGCCGCTCCTCAGCGCCCACCCAGGCGGTAATGGGCCCAGTAAAATGCGGTCGTTTCAATGCAGGGCTAGCGGCTGCTGCACTTTGATCGCTCAAGCCAAGGCCGCCATTTTGGGCAATCTTCACCAGGGGTCGTAGA
>JBCBNR010000487.1:0-2024 GCA_039821665.1 Pseudomonadota bacterium | reverse complement strand
CTTTGACCCATGTCTCCAACGTGCTGGGCACGGTGGTGGACATCAAAACCATCTGTGCCGAGGCGCGGGCCCGTGGCATCGCCACCTGCATCGATGGCAGCCAGGCGGCTGTCCACATGCCCGTCAACATGGTCGATCTGGGCTGCGATTTCTACGCGATCACCGGCCACAAGCTTTACGGTCCCTCGGCGTCCGGCGCGCTTTATGTCCGCAAAGAGAGGTTGGTCGAAATGGCCCCCTTCCTGGGCGGCGGGGACATGATCCGCGAGGTTCACAAAGACAGCGTCACCTACAACGATCCCCCCCATAAGTTCGAGGCGGGCACGCCGGGTATTGTGCAGATGATCGGCCTGGGGGCGGCCATCGACTATATGACCGCCCTTGGGATGGGCAACATCGCGGCCCATGAGGCGAGCTTGCGCGACTATGCCGCGGCGCGGCTTGGCGGGCTCAATTGGTTGAACCAACAGGGCACCACGCCTGACAAGGCCGCGATCTTTTCGTTTACCATCGAAGGCGCAGGGCATCCCCACGACATCTCTACCGTGGTGGACCAGAAAGGCGTGGCGGTGCGCGCGGGCCACCACTGCGCCCAGCCGCTGATGGAGCATCTTAACGTGGGTGCGACCTGTCGCGCCTCTTTTGGCCTCTACAACACCAAATCTGAAGTGGACAAGCTGGTCGAAGCGTTGGAACTGTGCCACGAACTTTTCGCCTAAAACTCCTTCTGGCGCCCCGCACCGGCCAAAACCCGCAAAGCGGGTCTATCCCATCGAGTTTCTTGAAATACTCTGGGGGTTTGGGGGCAACGCCCCCAAGGCCTGCACCGGCTACAGGGGCGTCAATTCGGTGATCCCATCAGCCCCTGCGCGTGCGAGCACTGGGTCCAGGGACATGCTCAGATACTCCCCCCGTCGCCACAAAACGGACAGATCGTCGTAATGGCGCGACAGGAAATGCCCGGATTGCCCGGTCGCCAGCACAAAGCGCGAGGCGTCAGGATCGGAGAAATCAACAACCATCCGATACCCGGCCGCGTGGGTGTTGATATAGGGCGTGGGGCCCGCATTGCGCATCTGTGCCCGCATCAACGTGTGGTCCCCACCGCCCGTGGGCTGGCGGATGTTGAACAGCCAATGGATCAAAGGCAACTCGCCCAGCACCATATGACGGTGCAGGGCAGCATGGGCCTCGCCCCAGCGCCACGCCTCCAGCCTTGTGCCATAAAGCTCGCTCAGCTCGATCAGGGCCGCATCCAGGGCTTGGCTCGCCATCTCAGAACAGCTTTCCACACGGGCCGAAGTTTGGATGTCGCACCAGGTCGCGGCCCCGTCCGTGTCGCGAAAGACCCGCTCTAAAAACAGGGCATCTGGCGTGGTGAATCGGGCGGCAAGCCCGCCCAACTCATCCAGGATCAGCCGCCGCTGCAAAGCCCGGATCCAAGCGGCGTAAATCAGCGGCTCGGCCCCATGTTCGGTCATCTCGCCATTCCAGGCGGCCAACGCCTCCAACGCTTGGCGGCGCAGGCGGGTGGGGCTGTCCGAAGGCGCCGGGCCGTCCGTGTACCACAAATCCCGCCCGATCAGTGGCAACAGCGCGCGGGCCGCTGGCGAGACGATGTCGGTCTGGATTTCCACAAAACTGTCGAGCGTGTGGAACTGCCGGCCCCCAAGCAGCAGTCGGGCCCGCTCGATCCGCTGACTGTCGCCCCAATCATAGGTGAAATGCTTGGGGTACGCCTCATCCGTCAGCCGATTGTTTGTATTCACAACGATGCCACCCACCGGGTTGAGGGCAAAGGGCATTTGATCGAACGGCACAAAGCCCTGCCAGTCGTTGCGGGCGACCCAACCGGCGGCGGGCATCTGCCCGCGCGAGGCATGGTTGGGCCCGCGCAGGGGCGCGCGCCCGGTGCTTTGCAATGCAATCGTCGTTCGGTCTGCCAGTACAAGGTTGACCGATGGCGACATGATCTTGGCCGCAGCCTGGCGTGCATCTCGCACGGATGCTGCGCCCATCATCTC
>JBCBNR010000486.1:0-2055 GCA_039821665.1 Pseudomonadota bacterium | reverse complement strand
AGGCCGCCGGCAGGGCTTCCAGCTCAAACGTGTCGCTGATCACAGGCTTGATCCCATTCGCTTCGATAGCGGCGATCATGTCTTCCTGTTCCGAACGCGAGCCGACCGTGATGCCCGACATCGTCAGGTTCTGCTGGAAGAACTTCGCCGTCGCAACTTCGCCAGAGATACCGGTCAGTACGCCGATCAGTGATATATGTCCGCCGATCCGGCAAGCATCTATGGATTCGTTGAGTGTTCCGGGGCCGCCAATTTCGACCACTTCATCGACACCGCGCCCATCGGTGAGCGCCTTTGCCTCGCGGCCCCACTTTGGGGTCTCCTTGTAGTTGATCAGGTGGTCAGCGCCCAGGGCTTTCAGTTTCTCGAGTTTTTCAGGCGAAGATGAGGTGGCCACCACGCGGCAACCGGCCGCCTTGGCGAACTGAAGCGCGAAGATCGACACACCACCAGTGCCCTGGGTCAGCACCCAATCGCCGGGCTTGACCTTCGCTTCCACCATCAGGGCACGCCAGGCCGTCAAGGCTGCACAGGGCAAGGTCGCCGCCTCAGCGTGGGAGTAACCTTCGGGGAGCCGGGTAAATGCGTAGTCAGGCATGGACACGAGTTCGGCTGCAAACCCATCAATGCCGTCACCCGGCACCCCCTTGAACTCGGAAAAGGCCGGCGGCCCGCCGAGCCATTCGGGAAAGAAGGTCCCAAGCACCTTGTCGCCGACCTTGAAGCGCGTGACGCCCTCACCGACGCCGACCACCTCGCCTGACCCATCCGACATGGGAATGCGTCCATCATCGGCAGGTATCATTCCTGATACCACTGCGAAGTCATGGAAGTTCAGCGACGTGGCATGGACGCGGACCAGAATTTCTCCAGACCCTGGGGTTGGGTCTGGGCGGTCCTCGATCACGATCTTGTCCAGTCCACCGGGCTTTTTCAACGCCGCAACACGCATCTTGTTCCTCCTTGTCGTTTGTTTCCGATAGCTGGCAGGCTGTGCCTTGGGCAAGTCAAGGGCCAACGGCGGTTGCCTCGCCTGTTCGTCACGCTCGGACCTGTCGCTAGATGCCGGCCTTTTCCATGAGTCCGTCGAACGCGTTCCAGAATTGTGACCGCTTGTCGTCGGTTTCCATCAGGATCTCATGCAACGCACCTTCGACTTCAATGAACTCGCAATTCGGGATGCGCCTGCTGAGCCGCTCGTGGGCTTCATTGTTGACGAGCTTTTCTTCCCCGGCGGAGGCAACAAGCACGGGAATATCGATCTGCTCCAGCTTAGACGGCCGGGCGAACGTCTTGCAGATGTCCAATGCCGCACCAAGCCAACCCCAAGTGACAGGACCGAGTTCCAGTTCAGGAGCGGCATCGACCAGATCCCGCTGAACCTGCCATCGGCGCCGGTCGCGGGTTACGATATTGGTCTCGAACCGGTCGGGTGGGCCAGGTTGTTGGGCATAATCCCCGGATCGGCCGAGGGTTTTCATGGCCCAGACCATGTACCGAATACCGAATATCCGTGTCTTCAATCCCCAAAGCGGCGCGCAAAAGGCTGCCGCTTCGACCCGGACCAGTTTTTCGGTGATCGCGGCCAAGGCAATTGCACCCCCCATCGAATGGGCGAGCGACACGCGCGGTTCCGGCAGGACATCCTTAAGCGTAGCCAAACCACGAACCAATGCGCCCATGAACGTCTTGAAATCATCGATATGCCCCCGCTTTGGATCGTCAAGGAGGCGGTCGGAAAGCCCCTGGCCTGGCCAGTCCAGGATCAAGACTGCGAAGCCCCGGGACTGGAGGTCGCTAGCAACCTCAAAGTATTTTTCGATGAATTCCGTCCGCCCTGGGCAAACAATGCACGTGCCGCGGACGCGCACGCCTGCCAATGCAGGCACCACGCATGCCCTCAGTTGACGGCCCGCGCCCCCTCTAAACCAGACCAGTTCAGCCCCTTCGGGTACGGGGTTGCCATCCACACGCACAAAGGAGTCGCGAGCGGCCGGTGCCATGACGTGTTCCATGTCGAACTCCTTGTAAGGACGAAAAAGGCCCACCGGCAAA
>JBCBNR010000485.1:0-2064 GCA_039821665.1 Pseudomonadota bacterium | reverse complement strand
CTGGGCGTCCCTTGACTTGCCCGCCGCACAATCGAGGTGCCAAAAGCGGGGCGTGGCACAACACATCACAGCCCGCGATACGTTTGACGTTGTGACGCATGGCCCTGTTTGGGACTCGACTCCACGCGCTGATCTTCCATATGGTGAGAACATAAGATGAACATCAGCGCACCATGGCCCATAAACGCTATCTCTCTCTCTGGTTTCCCCGACTGCGCTTGGAAAGCGTCACGCGCAAGCGCGACCTGGATCCAGCGGTGCCATTCGTGGTCACCGACACGGTGCATGGGGCGATTTTGGTGGTGGATGCAAATCCAGCCGCACAGGTGCGCGGCCTGCGCCCTGGCCTGCCGCTTGCGGATGCCCGCGCGCTCTGCCCCGATGTGATGTCCAGCGCCTGCGCGCCCCATCAAGTGGCGCGTCTGTTGGACAGTTTGCGCCATTGGGCAGGGCGCCTCTCCCCTTGGGTCAGCGCCGACAGCGACCAGTCCTTGGTCGCCGATCTGACCGGCTGCACCCATCTCGCAGGCGGGGAGGCGGCCCTGGCGGACCAATTGGTCGAGGATGCCGTACGCCTGCAGATCACCTTGCGCTTTGGCCTGGCCGACACGCTTGGCGCAGCCTGGGCGGTGGCGCGCTATGGGGGGACGCAAGCCACGCCTCACCGCTCGGGCGATGCCATCGATCAAGAGGCGCGCGCCACCCGCTCTCGGGCCCATAAGCGAAGCAACTGGGAACGGGGCGGGCCAGCGCCCACCCCTGTGTTGCCCGCCGATCCCCTGTCCGGCCCCTGCGAGCCTGCGCCACGGATCCTCGCCCCGGGCGAGACGCTCAGCGCCCTTGCGTCCCTGCCCATTGCATGCCTGCGCCTGACGGCCCAGGATATGGCGCCCCTTCAGCGATTGGGGCTTAAAACGGTAGGGGACCTGACCGCCTTACCGCGCACCAGCCTGACCCGGCGCTTTGGGGTGCAGGTGATGCGCAGGCTTGACCAGGCCAGCGGCGCGGAGCCCGAACCGGTCTCCCCCGCCCCACCGACAGCCCGGTTCGCCACCCGCCTGACCCTGCCCGAACCGGTGGGCCTGCGCAAAGATCTGGAGGCGGGATTGGCGCGCCTGCTGCCCCCCCTATGCACCCGGTTGCGCGCGGAAGGGCGCGGCGGAAGACGGTTTGTGTTCAGCGCCCATCGCACGGATCGCAGCCACCAAAGCATTGTCGCCACATTGGCGCGCGCCAGCACGGACGCCGCCCGCATCGCCCCTTTGATCGCCCTGCAATTGGACCAGATCGAAGCGGGTTTTGGCATCGACATGCTGCGCCTCGAAGCGGTGGTCAGCGAACCGGTGACAGCCACGCAGCATTCGGGCCATGCCCTGGCCGTGGACCGGGCCGAAACCCATAAAGCCAGCGGCCAGGACACCGCATTAGAGACCCTGATCAACCGGCTGGGTGCGCGCCTCAAGGCCGAGGCGGTGACCCGGCGCGCGCCCGCCGACAGCCATATCCCCGAGAAATCAGCGCAAGTGCACACCGCGGCCTTCAGTGCGCCCAGCCCCCCCTGGCCACGTCCCCCCGCCCCGCGGCCCATACAGCTCTTCCCGCCCGAGCCGATCACCCCGCGCGACAACGCCCGCCCGCCCCTCGCCTTCACCTGGCGCAGGCGCATCCACCAGCGCCAATGCGCAAAAGGCCCCGAACGGATCGCACCCGAATGGTGGCTGGATACCCCCGATTGGCGCTCTGGTGCGCGGGACTATTGGGCCGTGGAAACCGCCCAAGGCGCACGCCTGTGGATTTACGAGGCCCATGGCGCAGATCTGTCCGGGGGATGGTTCGCCCATGGCTGCTTTGCATAGCACCACAGCCCCCAGCAGAGGCGACAGACCCCTGGTATGTCAGGACCTGCCCCAATCTACTTGGGGCACACCCCCCCCGTCGGGCGCTTTGGGACTGTTCGCGGACACCACCACCTGCTCTCACAGGCACAGATCACGCATACGCTTTGCGCGCTGCCACTCTGCCCAATCGAGTTTCCCCAAATACTCCTGCCGGAGGCGCAGATAG
>JBCBNR010000484.1:0-2073 GCA_039821665.1 Pseudomonadota bacterium | reverse complement strand
TACTGACCCTGGGCGCTGGAATAGAATGTGTTGGCAAACGCACCGCTGTTGTTGTCGTCAAAGGTGATCTGTGCCGCCGCTGTAGTGGCCTGAAAGGTGATTCCCGAAACAGCGGTCCAGGCGGCCAAAGCAGCCTCAGCCGTTTGCCGTCCCACAGCATCAAGGCCCGTCAGGTTCACACTGATCGTGCGCCCAGGCCCCAGATCGAGGGAAAATCCAGAGAAACCGTTGTCGTTCCAATACCCGTCGACCAAGTAGTCGGTGATCTGATCCACATGGGTTGTGTTGGGTGCAGCGTTGGTGGTTGCACTTGGGCCAGGCGGATCGGCCTGGGGCTGGCTTTGACCAAAACGCGCCAAGGTTATCTGACAATTCATACACATAGCACACCCCCTTCAGCTGCGCCTGGCAGGGCTGCAGCCTCTGTTCCACCTTGTCCCACCGCGTGCGCGCGCGGCCCCGATGGGCCGCAAAATGCCCCGCCAATCTTGTCTAACTGGTGAACGAAAAAGGGTGGGGCTGTGTGAAGTGTGCGGCTCTTTAAGATAAGAGAATCTTTACGCCCCTGGCGGATGACCGAGGCCACTGATCTCCAATCGTCATTGTCGCAGGAGGCGTCCCCGTGCTCAAACCCGCCCTACACCAGTGCTTGAAGGTTGCCCGGTTCCTTGTGCCCCGCTGGGCGGAGGTGCGGCTGCAACGTAAGATCGCAGCGAGTGGGCAGTTTGATCGGACGTTCTATCGCTCAAGCTACCTCAAACATTCGCTGACACGGCTTTTCCCGATCCGCCATTACGTCCTGCTGGGAGAGCGGGCGGGGCTGTCGCCCAGGGCAGGGTTCGTGCCCCACTACTATCTGAGCGCCAATCCAGATGTGGCGGGTGCGGCGCTTCGGCCCCTGGCCCATTACATCGATGCAGGTCGCAGGGAGGGGCGGGTGACTTGCCCCCCGTCTGAGGTTTTGGTGACCCCCAACACCCCTTTCCCGTCGGTTCGCCCACAGCCGCGCAAGGCGGCCCATGCGATTGTGGTGCATGTCTTCTACCCCGACCTCTGGCCCGAGATCGCCAAGACCCTCTCGGCCCTGACGTTTCCGTTCGATCTGTTTGTCACCCTCTCCGACCGGGGGGAGGAAACCGATGATCTGATGCTCGATATTCGCAAAGGGTTCGCAGATGCGCGGCTCTTGAGGTTTCCAAATCATGGGCGTGACATCTATCCGCTGGTGCATTTGATCCAAGCCGGCGCGTTGGAGGGCTACCGGGCGGTGGCAAAGCTGCACACCAAGAAATCACCCCATCGCAGTGATGGCGACATCTGGCGGCAGCATCTTGTGCAAGGGATCCTACCCGGCGCACAGGCCAAGGACCTGCTGCAACGGTTTGAGGCGGATCCAAGTGCCGATGTTTGGGTGGCCGATGGTCAGGTTTTCTCGGGCGAGTCCTGGTGGGGCTCGAACAAACAAGGGGTAGAGGCGCTGCTGCGCCGTCTCGAATTGCCATTCGATGCCAAAGCGTTGCGCTTTCCCGGCGGCTCGATCTATTGGCTGAAGGCCTCGGTGGTCTCGCTGATCCGTGGCATGGCGCTAACGCCAGAGGATTTCACCGCCGAGGCGGGCCAGGTGGACGGCACCACCGCCCACGCGATGGAGCGGGCCATCGGCTATCTGGCCCAGGCCGGGGGTGGGCGTATTCTTCAAACCACGGAGCTGTCCAGCCTTGCCGCACCTGCGCGCCCGCAAGCCCCCGGCTTTGTCTCTGCCTTCTACCTGCCCCAGTTCCATCCAACCCCGCAGAACGATGCTTGGTGGGGGGAAGGGTACACCGAATGGCAAGGGGTCGCTGGGGCAAAGCCCAATTATGAAGGCCACGCACAGCCCGCAATGCCTGGGGTTTTGGGCGCCTACGACCTGCGTCTGCCCCAGACCATGGGGGCACAATATGCGCTGGCACGCGGGGCGGGCATCGATGCGTTTTGCGTCTACCACTACTGGTTCGATGGCGCGCGTCTGCTTGAAGCCCCGCTCGACGGTCTTTTGGCACAGCGCGACATTCCCTTTGGCTTTTACCTGTG
>JBCBNR010000483.1:0-2072 GCA_039821665.1 Pseudomonadota bacterium | reverse complement strand
AGTTCCAAATCAAGGCCTGGCAGAGGATCGAGGGGGTGACGCTGGTGGGCGTGGCCGATCTGAGTGCCAAGGCGCGAGCCGCCCTGGCAGACCTTGGGGTGGAGACCTTCGAGACCGCCTCGGACTTGTTGGATCAGGGCTTGGACATTCTCGACATCGCGACCCCGCCCCAGACCCATGCGGATCTGGTGCGCTTGGGTCTGGGGCGTGCGGTGGCTGTGATATGCCAAAAGCCGTTCGGACAAGACCTTGCCACCGCCCGAGACCTGGTGGCCGAGGCGGGTGACACGCCGCTGTTCGTACACGAGAATTTTCGCTTTCAGCCCTGGTACCGCGAAATCGCGCGCTTGCTGGCAGACGGTTTGATCGGCGATGTGGTCCAGGCCCGCTTTGCCCTGCGACCCGGCGATGGGGTGGGCCCCGAGGCCTATCTGTCCCGCCAACCCTATTTCCAGCGGATGGAGCGGTTTTTGATCCACGAGACCGCGATCCATTTTATCGATACGTTTCGCTATCTGTTTGGCGAGTTGCGCACGGTTTATGCGGATCTGCGCCGCTGCAACCCGGTGATCGCGGGCGAGGATGCGGGGCTGGTGATTTTCGAGGGCGAGCGGGGCGTGCGCCTGACTTTCGATGGCAACCGCACGCTTGATATGCCCGCGACCAATCCGCGCCTGACCCTGGGCCTGTTGGAGGTGGAGGGCAGCCAAGGCGCGCTACGCCTCGATGGGGATGGGGGATTGTGGCACCGGGCGCGCGGCGCGCGCTGGCAAGCGGTGCCGTTCGTCTTTGAGGATGTGGATTTCGGCGGCAACTGCGTGGAGGCGTTTCAGCGCCACGTGCTGGCCGCCTTGCAGGGAGGCAAGGCCGAGACCTATGCGCGGGACTACCTAATCAACCAAGAGATCGAAGAGGTTGTCTATCGCTCTGCCGCGCGCGGCGCGCGCCTTCCATTGCCGGTGCCTGGCGGCGGCACCACATAGGGTTATGCGCGCGCGCGTGCCCGTGGTACCGTCACGAACCCTCACTCAAGATCCAGTCGAAAGATGGCCGAGGACGACCCGAAACATATGATCGAGCTGCGCGATATGCAGCTTCTCGTCGCGCTGTCGCGGCACCGCCACTTTGCCCGGGCAGCGCGGGAGTGTGGGTTGTCTCAGCCGGCGTTTTCTATGCGCATCCGCAACCTAGAGGCCCATTTGGGCAGCGCGATCGTGCGCCGGGGCAACCGCTTGGAAGGGTTTACTGACGAGGGGCATATCGTGCTGCGCTGGGCGCGCAAACTGCTCGACGATGCCCGCGCGATGGAGCAAGAACTGCAATCGGCCAAGGGTGTTCTCAGTGGACGTTTGACCATCGGTGTGGTGCCGACAGCGCTGGCCTTCGGCGCATCCTTGCCGATCCGTCTTGCCAAGTCCCATCCGCGCATTCGCACCCAGATCAAATCCGCCTCCAGTCTGCAAATTCTGACCGGGTTGGAGGATGGGTCCATCGATGTGGGCATCACCTACGCCGACGGTGTGCCCGAGGATCTGATGCGCCAAGATCCCTTGTATGACGAAAGCTACATGCTGGTGGCCCCGCGCGACATCGCCCCGCGCCGCGAGGGCGAGGCCAGTTGGGCGGAAGCTGCCACCTTGCCGTTGAGCCTTCTGGTGCCAGAGATGCAGAACCGTCGCATACTGGATCTGCACTTCGCACAGATGGGTTTGCAGCCGCTGGTGGTGGCCGAAGTGAATGCGTTTTCCGCCTCGATCCTGCAGGTACATGCGGGGTTCGCGGCAACGATTGTACCCCAAGTGCTGGTCAGCTCGTTGGAAGGGGCCGACGATCTTGCGATCCTGACCCTTAGCGACCTGAGCTTGATCAAGGCGATCAGCCTTGTCTCGCCCCGACGGAAAGCCCGCACCGCCCAAGCCCCGCAAGCTTGAGGCGAGGACCTCGTCCTGCACCTGATCGGGCGTTTTGGCCCCCTCTCTTAGGGTTTCGAGCGTGCGGTACCCGCCGTCGTCGCGGTAGCTCTCAAAAGTCTCGTAATCCGGGACATGGGCGTGAAAGTTCTTGGCCGCGAT
>JBCBNR010000482.1:0-2079 GCA_039821665.1 Pseudomonadota bacterium | reverse complement strand
AGCGACGTCGCGGCAAAGCGCAGGGCGGTGAGCATGGCAAAGCTTTCCACCCCGATGGCCCCAAAGACCGAGACATGGCCCCGGTCGAGCACACCTAAGTTAAGCGCAAGCTCGTCTATCTTGCACACGCCCTTGCCCAGCTCGCCCACCGCACAGGCCTCGATCAGAGCAAAGTCAGGCTCCGTCACCTGGGCCTTGGCGCCGAGCGGCGCAAGACAAAGCAATATGGCAAGCAGACGCCCCATCAGCCCCCCACGGTCCAGCGGGCATAGCCCGGCACATCGTAAAGGGCGAGGGCCGCCACGATCACCACCCAAGCCAGGCTCATGGGCAGGAACACCTTCCAGCCAAGGCGCATCAGTTGGTCATAGCGGTAGCGCGGCACAATGGCCTTGACCATGGCAAAGAGGAAGAAGAACAGCCCCATCTTGGCCACCATCCAGAAGATCCCATCGGGCAAGCCCGGGATGGGCGACAGCCAGCCACCGAAGAACAGCAGGGTGATCAGCGCGCACATCAGAACCACGGCCATCAACTCGCCGATCATGAACAGCAAGAACGGGGTGGAGGAATACTCCACCTGATAGCCTGCCACCAATTCCGCCTCGGCCTCGGGCAGATCAAAGGGCGGGCGGTTCGTCTCTGCCAAGGCAGACACGAAGAACAGCACCACCATGGGCAGATGCGGCAGCCAGTACCACGAGAACGCGCCAAAATCCCCGCGCTGTGCCTCGACGATCGCACTGAGGTTCAGCGACCCGGTGGAGATCAGAATGCCCACGATGATGAACCCGATGGACACTTCATAGGAGATCATCTGCGCCGCCGAGCGCAACGAGCCGAGGAACGGATATTTGGAGTTGGAGGCCCAGCCCCCCATGATCACGCCGTAAACCTCCAGCGACGAGATGGCGAAGATGTACAGAATGCCGATGTTCAGGTTGGCAATCACCCACCCCTCGTTGAAGGGGATCACAGCCCAAGCAATCACCGCCAGCACGAAGGTGATCATGGGTGCGAGGAAAAACACCGGTTTGTCGGCGCCTGCGGGCACCACCACCTCTTTGACGATGTATTTGATGAAATCCGCAAAGGATTGCAGCAGACCAAATGGACCCACCACATTGGGGCCTCTGCGCATCTGTACGGCTGCCCAAACCTTGCGGTCCGCATACATCAGGAACGCAAGGGCCACGAGGACACAGACCGTGACCAAAAGGCATTGCGCCAGGATGGTCACGAAAATCCCCATCGGTGTTGTCAGAAATTCAGCCATGGGCCTACTCCGCCGCCACGGCGGTCTGGTGATCCGCCGCCAGTTTCGCCAGCTCCGCCATGGTTTGCGAAGCCCGCAGGATGGGGTTTGTTTGGTAGTGATGGGTCACTGGGCTGGACAGATCGCCCTTGCCCAGTTTGCCCCGAGGCTCGGCCTGCCAAGAATTGACAGGCACTGCGTCCAGCGCGCCCAGATGGGGCACCTCGGCCGCCAGCTTGGCCCGTAACTCGGGCAACGCGTTATAGGGCAGGGTTGCCCCCAACTCTGCTGAAAGCGCCCGCAAAATGGCCCAGTTTTCTTTGGCGTCTCCGGGAGGGAAGCCCGCACGCGCCGCCATTTGGGGCCGCCCTTCGGTGTTCACGAACAGCCCGCTTTCTTCGGTATAGGCAGCGCCTGGCAGGATCACATCCGCCCGATGCGCGCCCCGGTCCCCGTGGGAGCCTTGGTAAATCACGAACGCACCGGGGGCGATGTCGATCTCGTCCGCACCAAGGTTGTAGATCACTTCCGCATCGCCCAGCGCGTCCATCCCGCCTTCGGTCGCAAAACCGATATCCAGCGCGCCGACCCGCGACGCCGCCCCGTGCAACACCAACAGCTTGGAGTTCGACGCCTCACAAAACGCCTGGACCTCTGCCAAGACAGCCGCGCCATCTTCGGCCTGCAACGCACCTTGACCCAAAATCACCAGGGTTGATTTCTCGTCCCGCGTCTCGTCCGAGACACCGCGCTTGACCGCCTCGGCCAGGGCCGCGCGGTCTGGGCCCATCTCGGCCACATCATAGGTCAGGTCTGCCACCGGG
>JBCBNR010000481.1:0-2081 GCA_039821665.1 Pseudomonadota bacterium | reverse complement strand
GGCTGTCCCGCGCCATGGTCGCCGAATTCTTCCCCGGCATGCCCTCGCGGATCTCAGGGATTGGTGTCTCGGGCATTCAAAAGTCGCTCGAAGGGATCCACGCCAAGGGCTGGGGTGGTGGCCAAGACGTGTTGCCCATTGGCGGATTCTACAAGGCGCGCGCCAAGGGCGAGACCCATGCCTGGGAAGCGACGTCGATGCATATGCTGCAGGCGGCCTGTGCCCGCGGCAGCTTTGATATGTGGAAGCAGTTTGCGGCCAAGATGCATTCCATGCCGCCGATCCACCTGCGTGATCTGTTGGATTTCAAACCCCTGGGCGCGCCAATCCCTATCGACGAGGTGGAATCGATCACCTCCATTCGGAAGCGGTTTGTCACGCCGGGCATGTCCCTAGGCGCGCTCAGCCCCGAGGCGCACAAGACCCTAAACGTGGCGATGAACCGTATTGGTGCCAAATCGGACTCGGGCGAGGGCGGGGAAGACCCAGCGCATTTCGTGCCCGAGGCCAACGGCGACAACCCGTCGGCCAAGATCAAGCAGGTGGCATCAGGCCGCTTTGGTGTGACGGCGGAATACCTCAATGCCTGCGAAGAGCTCGAGATCAAGGTGGCCCAGGGCGCAAAGCCCGGGGAGGGTGGCCAGCTGCCTGGCATGAAAGTGACCGAGTTGATCGCGCGCCTGCGGCATTCGACGCCTGGCGTGACACTGATCTCGCCGCCGCCGCACCACGATATCTATTCAATCGAAGACCTCGCGCAGCTGATCCACGATTGTAAAGCCGCGCGGAAGCGGGTGATCGTGAAGCTTGTGTCTTCCGAAGGGATCGGCACGATTGCCGTTGGTGGCCAAGGCAAAGGCGGACGTGATCCTGATTTCGGGCCACAATGGCGGGACCGGTGCGTCGCCCCAAACCTCGATCAAATATGCGGGTCTGCCTTGGGAGATGGGCATAACCGAGGCCCATCAGGTGCTCGCTCTCAACAACCTGCGCGACCGGGTGACCTTGCGCACCGATGGCGGTTTGCGCACCGGCAAGGACATTGTGGTCGCGGCCATGATGGGGGCCGAGGAATATGGCATCGGCACCGCTGCGCTGATCGCCATGGGCTGCATCATGGTGCGCCAGTGCCAGTCGAACACATGCCCCGTGGGCGTGTGCACCCAGAAAGAGGAGCTGCGCGCCAAATTCACGGGCAACGCGGACAAGGTCGTCAATCTGATCTCGTTCTATGCTCAAGAGGTGCGCGAGGTGCTCGCCTCGATCGGTGCGCGGTCGCTGGACGAGGTGATCGGACGGGCCGATATGCTGGCGCAGGTCAGCCGAGGTGCCGCCCATCTGGATGATCTGGATCTCAATCCATTGTTGATCACCGTCTCGACCGACAAACCGTTGGAGTTCAACCGCGGTCGTGACCGGGTGGCGGTGCCCGACACGCTGGACGCCCAAATCGTGGCCGATGCGCGCCCCTTCTTTAAGGATGGCGAGAAGATGCAGCTCAGCTATGCTGTGCAAAACACGCTGCGCACCATCGGCACCCGTGTGTCCAGCCACATCGTACAGCGGTTCGGGATGCGCAATGAGCTGCAGCAGGATCATCTGACGATCAAGCTTGAAGGCTCCGCCGGGCAATCCTTGGGGGCCTTCGCGGCCCCCGGCTTGAAGATCGAGGTCTCTGGCGATGCCAATGACTATGTGGGCAAGGGTCTGTCGGGGGGTATGATCGTGGTCAAACCCATGTTGGGTGCACCTCTTGTCCCCGAAGACAACACCATCATCGGCAACACGGTCCTTTACGGGGCGACGGATGGCTATCTGTTCGCCAATGGGCGCGCGGGAGAGCGGTTTTGTGTGCGCAACTCGGGCGCAAAAGTTGTGGTGGAGGGCTGTGGCTCTAACGGGTGCGAATATATGACCGGCGGCATCGCTGTCATCCTGGGGCAAATCGGCGACAATTTCGGCGCCGGGATGACCGGTGGTATGGCGTTTCTGCACGATCCCGACGGCACGGTCGAACAGCGCCTGAACCCCGAAAGCCTGATCGCGCAGCCCATCGCCTCTGCCCATTGGGCCGGTGTTTT
>JBCBNR010000480.1:0-2091 GCA_039821665.1 Pseudomonadota bacterium | reverse complement strand
GGTAGAAGCCTTCCTGGAAGCGGCCCTCGACCAGCATGGACTCCCGACTCTTCGGGATGGTGTTGCCATCGTCATCGCGGAGGATGCCGCCGAAGGGATCAAAGCGTTGGCGGAAAAGCGCGCGCCGCCGTGAACCCCTCGCGGACCGACAGGCCTTCACTCGCGCGCAGGATCTCTTTGGTGGCTTGCAAAGACAGGGGCGCGCAGGCGGCAACCTCCTCCGCCAGGGCGCGCGCTGCGTCCATCAGCGCCTCCGCCGGCACCACCCGGTTGATCACGCCCCAGCGCGTAAGTTCCTCGGCACCCGCGCGCCGCCCGGTCATCAGCAATTCCACCGCCAGCGCGCGCGGCATGCGTTGGGGCAGGCGCAGAATGCCTCCGCTGTCGCCCACAAGGCCGATCTTGGCCTCGGGCATCGCAAACTCCGCATGGTCCGCCGCCACGGTCATGTCTGCCGCAAGGGCCAATTCGAACCCACCCCCCAGGGCCAAGCCGTTTACGGCGGCAATCACAGGTTTGGTCAGATCCCAATACTCCGTCAGCCCCGCGAACCCGCCCGGCCCCATATCCTCGTCTGGGGCCTCGCCCGCGGCGGCGGCCTTGAGGTCCCAGCCTGCTGAAAAGAAGCGTGGGCCGCCGCCGGTGATGATCCCCACCGACAGGTCCGCGTCTGCCTGAAGCTGTGCAAACGCCGCCCCCAGCGCGCGCGAGGTTGCCGCATCGATCGCATTCGCCTTGGGCCGGTCAAGCGTGATCTCCAACACCCGGCCCCGCGCCTCGGCTCTGATCGCATCCACGCTCATGCGCCCAAGGGCCGCAACAATTGGCGCGAGATGATGTGGCGTTGGATCTCGGAGGTGCCCTCCCAAATCCGCTCCACCCGGGCATCGCGCCAGATCCGCTCCAGCGGCAGATCGGCCATCAAGCCCATCCCCCCACAGGTCTGGATCGCTTGATCCACCACCCGGCCCAGCATTTCCGAGCAGAACACCTTCGCCATCGCACAATCCTCCGCCTGGGTCGGGGCGTTCTGGTCGATCCGCCACGCGGTATTCATCAACAAAAGCTCCCCCAGTCTCAGATCAGTCGCCATATCCGCCAAGGGAAAGCTGATGCCCTGGAACTTCGCGATTTTCTGGCCGAACTGCTCGCGCGCGGCGGCCCAGTCGAGTGCGACCTCAAAGGCCCGCTCGGCCCGGGCTTGGCAGGTGGCCGCCACCGTCAACCGCCCCGGGCCAAGCCAGGTGTTGACCACTTCAAAGCCCTGCCCTTCCTCGCCCACCATCTGCCAATCGCCCACCCGCGCCTGGTCGAAATGCAGGATGTTGTTGGGATAGCCGCGCATACCTACCTGTCGGTAGCCCGGGGCCACCGTCACACCTGGCGCGTCCAGATCGACAAGAAAGCACGAGATGCGCTTGCGCACACCCTTGGGCGTCTGATCCTCGCCAGTGGCCGCGAACAGCACCACAAAATCCGCCCGCTCCGCGTTCGAGATGAAGTGTTTGGTGCCCGAGATCAGCCAATCCTCGCCCGCGCGCACGGCCTTGGTTTTCATCCCCTTCAGGTCCGAGCCCGCATCGGGTTCGGTCATCGCGATGCAATCGCGCTTCTCGCCCGCCATCACCGGGGCCAGGAACCGCTCCGCCTGGGCGGGAGTGCACGCCTCCAACACGTTGCAGGGCCGGTGGACGCATTCGGCCAAGGCCAGCGAGGCACGGCCAAGCGCCCGTTCCACCAAGGTGATCGACACGCAATCCAGACCCGCACCCCCCAAAGCCTGGGGCATGTTGCACGCATGCAGGCCAAGCTCCATCGCTTTGCCCCGGATCTCAAGCTCCAACTCCTGGGGCAACGCATCGGTCTGCTCCAGCAAATCCTCGTGGGGGATCAGCACCTCTTGGGCAAACCGCTTGGTCATATCGAACAGCATCTGCTGTTCTTCTGTCAGGGCAAAATCCATGGCCGTCTCCTCACCCGTCGTCTGGCCCCTGACCTGTCATGGCGGGCCGGGCCTGTGCAAGGGTGATCAGCGCATCCACGGCCAGTACACCCTGGGGGGCCACCAGGATCGGGTTGATCTCGGCGCTG
>JBCBNR010000479.1:0-2111 GCA_039821665.1 Pseudomonadota bacterium | reverse complement strand
GACCACACGGTTTGGGCCGGTCTGCCGCGCACCCTTTGCGACCTGGCGCAGGGGCCAGGGGTCGAACCGATGGCCAAGGCGCTGCGGGACGCCCATGACCAAATCAAAGCCGCGCAAGCGGCTTTCCCCAGTTTTGCAAAGGTGGCCGATCACGCGGCCATGGCAATTGCCCATCTACAAAAGGCAGAGGCTGCCTGCACGGAGCCTAGTGCGCACAACCTGCGCACGCGTGTGCAGGCCAAGCTGGGCCAATTGGGCCATGTTTTGCGCCTTTCCCTTGGTGTCGAGGCCCGCGCAAGGACAGGTGCGGCCTTCATCGAGGCCGGATCCCAAACCGCCCTGACCCTAGAGAGCGCACCCGGTGCGGCACAAGACATGCGCGCGCGCCTGAGCTTGCCCCAAGGGTGGACGCAAGACGGGGATGTCTTGCACGTGGCACCGGACGCCGCGCCCACGGCCCCTTACCGCCCTGCCTATGATCCTGCCGCACCGGATGCCCCTCGGCTGGACATTGAGCTTGTCCATGAGGGCGCGCAGATCACCGTCCCCCTCGCCTTCGAGGTCGAGCCTGTGGTTCTGCCGCCGGCGCGGATAACGCTGTCACCCTCCAAGGCCCTTTTGAACACCAAAGCGGCGAACCGAACGCTGATGCTGGGCGTCTCTGACCTGTCACCAGCATCGGCGGGTGTCGAGCTGGATGTGCCCGAAGGCTGGCACGTTGCGCCCACCCAAACCGGCTTTGCTGTCACGGCCCCCCGGGATGTGGCCACAGGCCTTTATTCGATCGCTGCACGGGTGAACGGCGCACCGGCCCAAAGCGTGCGTTTGATCCAGCATGACCATGTGGCCCCAACGGCGCTGGCCCGTCCTGCGGTTGCTACAGTAGGGGTATTCGATGTGGCCGTGCCCGAAAGCAAGGTCGGCTATATCGGCGCGGGCAATGACCGGGTCGGCCATTGGCTGGCTGAAATGGGAGCGGATGTCACTCCGCTGAGCGACACGGATCTGACCCGCGAGGCTGCCCTGTCTCAATTCGATGCCATTGTTGTCGGCATCTTTGCCATGCGGTTCCGCCCGGGTCTGAGAGCGGCGGTCCCTGCCCTGCACCGCTGGACCGACGCAGGCGGGACGTTGGTCACCCTCTATCACCGACCCTGGGACAATTGGGACCCGGACAGCACCCCCCCTCGGAGGCTGGAAATAGGCCAACCCTCGCTGCGCTGGCGTGTGACGGACGAGGCGGCCGACGTCACGCAAATGTGCGACAACCCGATCCTTTTGGGCCCCAACCCCATCACCGCTGCCGATTGGGATGGGTGGGTGAAGGAACGCGGGCTTTACTTCGCCAAAAGCTGGGACCCCGCATATACCGCACTTTTGTCCCTGTCGGACACGGGCGAGGCCCCGTTGCACGGGGCCCTATTGGTCGCGGATATCGGCCGTGGGCGGCACATTCACACCTCGCTTATCTTGCACCACCAGATGGAGCATTTGGTGCCTGGGGCCTTTCGCCTGATGGCCAATTTCACCGCAAAACGACGATGAGCACCGAGGCCCCGCGCAATAACCTTAAAGGTGGGGCGTGGTTGATTGCCGATCTGTCGCTGAACATCTGGACGCTGTCTCTCGTCAAATGGCTGGATGCGGGTTACCCCGCTGTTCAGGTGGTGTTTTTACGCGCCGCCGTCGGGCTGATCCTGTTGCTGCCGGTGATTTGGGCACAGCGACGTGCGTTTGCCCAGATCGCCGATCTGCGGCTGCATCTGGTGCGAGTGGGCCTGTCGGTGATCACCTTGACCGCCAGCTTTTATGCCATCTCGCGTGTCTCGCTGGCGTTGTTCACGGCGATCAACTTCACCCGCCCGATCGTAACGATGGTCCTCGCCGCCGTGCTTTTGGGAGAGAGCATCGGCGTACGCCGGTGGTGGGCGGCGGGCGTGGCCCTCGTCGGGGTGGTCTTGGCCACCAACCCAAGGGACGTTCCCTGGACCCTTGGCCTGGCCGCGCTGATCCTGGTGGTGGTTACAGGCTCTGCCGCGATCATTGCAACGCGCCGCCTGCGCGCGGCCCCGGCGAGCGTTCTGATGACTTTTTACACCGCAGGTTTGGCG
>JBCBNR010000478.1:0-2116 GCA_039821665.1 Pseudomonadota bacterium | reverse complement strand
CCTGGGCGCGATGTTCCCAGCGCTGGTGTCGCAGTTCATCTTTTTGTACCTGACCACCGGTGTCATCTCCGAGATCGGGGTCGAGGATCTGACCCAGGCTGGCGTCTTTATCGACAGCCGAACTTTTCGCTCGTTCGAGGTCTTTTTCACCCTTACCCTGCTCTACATCCTCTCCTCGCTGGCGCTCAAAACCCTGCTCGCAGCCGTCGAGGCGCGGGCTTATCGCTGGAAGTTTGTGCGATGAAGGATGTGTTCATCCAGCTCTTCGGCATTCCTTACGGTGCCGTGGCGTTTCAGTTGTTGGAGGCCACACAGTTCACGATCTATCTGTCGGCCATTGCCTTTCTGGGGGGTGGTTTGATCGGTGCCCTATGCGCTGTGGCGCGCATCTCGCCCATCCGCGGGTTGCAGCGCGTCTCTGGGGCCTACATCTGGCTGTTCCAATCCACGCCCCTGCTGATGCTGCTGTTCCTGATGGGTTTGGGCGTGCCGCGTCTCTTTGGGCAGGACATCGACCCGTGGTTCGCGGCCACGGTCTCGCTGAGCCTTTATGCCTCTGCCTACCTCGCGGAGGTGTGGCGCGGGGCGATCCAATCGGTGCCTGTGGGCCAGTGGGAAGGGGGCAAGGCCCTTGGCCTAGGCTTTTTGCGAACCTTACGCGTGATTGTCCTGCCCCAGGCCATACGCCGCGCACTTGCCCCGACCGTTGGGTTTCTCGTTCAGATCATCAAAGGCACCTCGCTGGCCTACATCATCGGGTTCCACGACCTGATGGCCGTAGGGCGGCGCTGGGCCAACGCGCCCGTGGATGGGACAGAGCCGTTCCTGATCTATCCCGCCATGGCGCTGATTTACTTTGCCCTTTGTTTTCCTTTGTCCCGCCTTGCCCTGCGTCTGGAGCGGCGTCTCGGGCAGGACGGAGGAGGCCCACACCCGACCACCGCGTAAACCGCCAATATCCAAAAGTTCAACAAGGAGAAGACCAATGCTGACCAAACTCAAAATCCTCGCAGCCGGTGCTGCGGTGCTGATGATGGGCACATCCCCCGCCATGGCGGACCTGTCCGAGATCCTGTCCGAGGGCACGATCCAAATCGCGATCCCCGAAAACTTCCCCCCCTTTGGCGCGCTTGGGCCCACGGGCGAGTATGAAGGCTATGACGTGGACGTGGCCAAGCTGATTGCCGAGGATCTGGGGGTAGAGCTGGAACTGGTGCCAGTGACCTCTAAACAGCGTATCCCGTTCCTAGAGACGGACCGCGTCGATCTTGTGATCTCGTCCATGGGTGCCAACCCTGAGCGTGCGAAATCGATCTGGTTCTCGGCGGCCTATGCGCCCTTTTTCTCCGGTGCGTTTGCGGCCGCGGACAAAGACATCTCCTCGCCCGCCGATTTGGCTGGCATGAAGGTGGGTTTGACCGGTGGGACCCTAGAGGATCTGGAGCTAACCGACAGCGCGCCCGAGGGCACCGAGATCATCCGCTTTGGGGACAATGCAGCGACCTTGGCCGCGTATGTCTCGGGCCAGGTGGATGTGCTGGTGACAGGCAACACGGTGGCCGCCAACCTGAGCGCCGACAACCCGGACCTGTCGCTGGAGACCAAGTTCATCATCAAAGAAAGCCCCGCGTTCATCGGCATCAAAAAGGGCAATATGGACCTGTTGCAATGGACCAATGTGTTTATCCTGCACAAGACGCTTGGTGGAGAGTTGAACGGCTTTTCCGAAAAGTGGCTGGGCCAAAAACTGCCGCCCCTGCCCACCTTCTAAACACAGGGGCGCGCGCAACCAGGAGGGATGTCGTATGGGCACTGGGACCAATTTGACGATCAATGCGGACCGGCTGTGGGACAGCTTGATGGAGATGGCCGAAATCGGCCCCGGGGTCGCGGGTGGCAACAACCGCCAGACCTTGACGGACGAAGATGGCGAGGCGCGCGCTCTCTTCCAGACATGGTGCAAGGCCGAGGGGATGACCCTCGCCCTCGACCAGATGGGCAACATGTTTGCGACCCGCCCCGGCACAGACCCGGAGGCCCTGCCAGTGGTCGTGGGCAGCCATTTGGACACCCAGCCCACGGGCGGCAAATATGACGGCGTTTTGGGCGTTTTGGG
>JBCBNR010000477.1:0-2125 GCA_039821665.1 Pseudomonadota bacterium | reverse complement strand
CTGAAAATTTGGACTGGAGCGGGTGAAGGGAATCGAACCCTCGTCTTAAGCTTGGGAAGCTTCTGCTCTACCATTGAGCTACACCCGCCTAGGGCCTTCGCGTAACCTGCGCCAACCGTCACGTCAAGGCAGCGTTCTGGCTTGACAGCCGCCTGCACCTTCGCAAGGGTCAACGAAACAAGGGCCTGTTAAGGGCTCATCTGGCGCAAAGTCGCCCAGACTGACCGGGGAGGGATGTGTGACGGCACTTTTGGCCGCCTATCGGGCGCTTTACGCCCTTAACACAGTCTTTCTGCGCATCGGCCGTACCCTTGCTTGGATTGCCCTCGCGTTGATGGTGTTCGTGATCCTGTTGCAGGTGGTCTATCGCTACGTCCCATTTCTGGACGCGCTCAACTGGGCCGAGGAGGCGGCGCGTTTCCTGATGCTGTGGCTCACGGGGCTGTGCGCCCCATCGGCCCTGCGCTGGGGCGGGTTTGTGGCCATCGACATGGTGCCGCGCGCCTTTCAGGGGCGGGCCTCGACCCTGCTGCTTTTGGGCTTGCATCTGATCGCCATGACCGTCCTGGTGATGGGCGTCTATCTGGGCTGGAACCATGTGGATAAGGGGTGGCTCTTCAATTCCTCCAGCTTGCGCCTGCCGCTGGATTTGATCGGGATGGAAAGCCTGCGGATCAAGCTGGCCTGGATGTATATGTCGCTGCTTGTCGGGTTCGTTCTGATGCTGTCTGTTGCGGTCGAGCTTTTGTTGAAGCTCGTAATGCAACTGATTGATCCCACTGAAGAGTTCGAAGACGATCCCGACATGATTTTTGCGAGCGGGGACTAAGCGATGGCCCGTCTTGCAGCCCTTCTTGGCGCGCTGACCCCTGGGCTGGTTTGGTTTCTGCCGATCTTTTTGATCTTCTTGATGCTGGGCCTGCCGGTGTTTTTCGGCCTGCTCGCAGCACCTGGATTGCTGCTATATGTCAATGGGATGGAACGCGACCTCGCGCTCCTCTATCGCAATGTTTACAATGGCATGGACAGCTTTCCGCTGATGGCTTTGCCGTTCTTCATGCTGGCGGGCGAGCTGATGAACCGCGGCGGCATCACCATCCGCTTGGTGGAGTTCAGTCAGGCGATGATGGGTCATCTGCGCGGCGGCCTTGCCCATGTGAACATCCTCAGCTCGATCCTCTTTGCAGGTTTGTCCGGCTCGGCTGTGGCTGACACGTCCGCGCTTGGCTCCACCTTGATCCCAGCGATGGAGAAGAACGGCTATTCGCGCCGCTTTGCCGCGGCCATTACCGCGGCGTCCTCTGTCATCGGGCCGATCATTCCCCCCTCGGGCATCATGATCATCTATGCCTATGTGATGGGCGAGAGCGTGGCCGCTCTGTTCCTTGCTGGCATCGTGCCGGGCGTTCTGGTGGGCGGCGGTCTGATGATCATGGTTCGCCTGATGGCCGACCGCTATGACCTGCCCAAGGCCGAGCGCATCGTGAAGGCCGATCAAGAGCTTTCGGTGATGGAAAACATCGTCTCTTGGGCGCTGCTTCGCGCAAATCTGGGCGGATTTTTCCTGCTCGCGCCCCTTGCGTTGATGGCCACGGGTGCTGTCCCGGCAGTCTCGGGCTGGTACATCTACCCGGTCATGTTGGCTCTGGCGCATGTTTTTCTGATATGGCTGCGTCCCCGGGTCTCGACGGATTTCCGCATTGTGTGCAAACGCGCGGTTGCACCGTTGTTCACCCCGATCATCATCTTGGGCGGCATCCTGGGCGGTGCCTTTACCCCGACCGAGGCCTCGGCCATCGCGGTTGCCTATGCGCTGTTGATCGGATTTTTCATTCTGCGCACGCTCAAGCTGCGCGACATGCCCGCGATCTTGACCAAATCCGCCATCGGCTCGGCCACCGTGCTGTTGTTGGTGGGCGCGGCTGTAGCCTTCAAAACTGTCGTCGCGCTCAGCCATGCGCCCGAAACGCTGGCGGAGTTTATTTTGTCGCTCAGCGACAATCCTCTGACACTGTTGTTCTTGATCAACATCCTGCTGTTCGTCGTGGGCATGTTCCTGGATGCGGGCCCCGCGATCATCATTCTGGGGCCGATCTTGGGCCCGATCTTTGTGGATATCGGCGTC
>JBCBNR010000476.1:0-2130 GCA_039821665.1 Pseudomonadota bacterium | reverse complement strand
CCAATACCGCTGGCGGCTGACGCCCCAATCGCGAAGGCGAAACTTGGTCACACCTTGCCCGATTCCCTTGCCCTCGCGATTGGGGCGTCAGCCGCCAGCGGTATTGGGGCGCGCCGATCCCGGTGGTGCATTGCCCAACCTGTGGCGTCGTGCCCGAGAAGAAAGAGAACTTGCCCATCGAGCTGCCCAAGGATGTCACCTTGGATGTGCCGGGCAATCCGCTCGACCGGCATCCCACATGGCGAAACACCATTTGCCCGAACTGTGGAGGCGCCGCTTTGCGCGAAACCGATACCATGGACACGTTCCTCGACAGCTCATGGTACTTCGCGCGCTTCACAGCACCCCAGGCAAAGACGCCCACCAATGCCGAGGATGCGGCCTATTGGATGAATGTGGACCAGTATATCGGGGGCATCGAACACGCGATTCTGCACCTGCTTTACTCTCGGTTCTTTGCGCGAGCGATGCACATCACCGGCCATCTGCCCAAGGATGCGATCGAGCCTTTTGATGCCCTCTTTACCCAAGGCATGGTGACGCACGAGACCTATTCCACCCAAGATGCGAAAGGCCGGCCGGTCTGGCACACGCCCGATGAGGTGGACCGCAGCGATACAGGCGCTGTTCTGCGCGACACCGGTGCGGCGGTCGATGTGGGCCCTGTGATCAAGATGTCCAAGTCCAAAAAGAACGTGGTCGACCCCATGGACATCATCGACCAGTTCGGCGCGGACACCGCGCGCTGGTTTGTGATGTCCGACAGCCCGCCTGAGCGGGACGTAGAATGGACCGCCGCGGGCGCCGAGGCCGCATGGAAGCACCTGCAGCGCGTCTGGCGGCTCGCCGACGAGGTCGTCGGCAGCGCCGAGGAAGCGGCCCCGCAAGGGTCCCCTGACGAGGCGCTTGCGCTTGCCAAGGCCACCGCACGGACCATCCGCGATGTCACAGACGGGATCGAGGGGTTTGCCTTCAACAAATCCGTAGCCAAGCTTTATGAGTTCACCAACACCGTTGCCAAATCCAAGGCTGACCTGGCGGCGCGGCGCGCGGCTGTGCAGACCATGGCGTTGTTGATGCAACCCATGACCCCGCACCTGTCCGAGGAGATCTGGTCCACCCTCGGGTGCGACGGGCTGGCCGCCCGCGCACCCTGGCCCAAAGCGGATGCGGACCTGTTGGAGGATGACACCGTCCTTCTGCCCATCCAAATCAACGGCAAGAAAAAGGGCGAAATCACGGTGGCCAAAACCGCCGAGAAAGCCTCGGTCGAAGCTCTCGCCTTGGCCGATCCATCCGTGATCAAGGCGTTGGCGGGGGCCGTACCCAAAAAGGTGATCGTCGTGCCGGGGCGGATCGTGAATGTGGTGGTCTAGCCGCCAGCTTTTACTCGCAGGCGCATGCGCGCTGTTCGCCGCATGCGGGTTTGAGCCTGTCTACGGCCCCCCTGCCCAAGATGCAGCGCTCGGCCCCGTCACCCTGATCGCCCCTGCAAGCCAAGAAGGCTTTGCCTTTCGTGAAAGCTTCGAGGCGCGGGTGCCGCGCGGCGCGGGCACGGCGCAACGGCTAGAGGTCAGCTTGTCGTTCAAGCAGCGCGCGCGGGTGATCCAACGGGACAACTCCATCACCCGGTTCAACCTCACCGGGACCACCAAATACACGCTGCTGACCGAAGCGGGGGAGGTGGCGCGCACCGGTTCGGTACAAAGTACGACGGAATACAGTGCGACCGCGAATGCCTTTGCCACCCAGGTCGCGGCACGCTCGGCCCGGGATCGCCTGGCGCGCGATATGGGCGAGAAGCTGGCCCTGCGCCTGGCAGCCCTTGGGGCGGGGTCATGAAAACCAGCCGGGACGAGGCGCTGCGGTTTTTGAGCAAACCCGACCCGTCTGCTTCTGGTGCACTGCTGTTCGGGGCCGATGGGATGCGCGTGGCCCTTAAGCGCCAGGACATGCTTCACGCCTATCTTGGCCCGGGCGCCGAGGAGGACATGCGCCTCAGCCGCCTTGCCGCCGCCGACCTGCGCAAAGAGCCCGCTTTGGTGATCGATGCGCTTAAAGCGGTCGGTTTCTTTCCGGGGCCAAGGGCGGTGTTGGTCGAGGATGCGGGCGACGGGCTTGCCCCGGTTC
>JBCBNR010000475.1:0-2131 GCA_039821665.1 Pseudomonadota bacterium | reverse complement strand
CGGAGGCCCCACCACAGGGGCTTTGGGTCACGCCGGAAAACAGCACCAATGTGGCGGGGCCTCCGGTGCGACGGGGCCGTTTTACTGCCCGGCGGACCGCAAGGCCTATCTCGACACAGCGTTTTTCACCACGCTGGCCCGGCGTTTTGGGGCGCAAGGGGATTTTGCGGCGGCTTATGTGGTTGCCCATGAGGTCGCCCACCATGTGCAAAACGAGTTGGGGATCCTAGGTCAGGCCAACGCGGCGCGCAGGACGATGCAACAGACCCAAAGCAACCGTGTGTCCGTGATGATCGAATTGCAGGCCGATTGCTTTTCGGGCATCTGGGCGCGCTATGCGCAAGAGCGGCTGGGCACGCTTGAGCCTGGCGACCTGGCCGAGGCGTTGAATGCTGCGCGGCAGATTGGCGATGACACGCTTCAACGGGCGTCGGGGCAGAGGCCCATGCCCCATACCTTTACCCATGGCAGCGCTGAGCAACGCCAACGTTGGTTCACCCGGGGGTTCGAGAGCGCGAGCCTGTCCCAATGCGACACCTTTTCGGCCCGACAATTATAGGCCCAACCGCGAGTGACCTGACCCGACACTGACAAACGACAGCTAAGGACACTCGGTCATTGGTTTGGCGGGGACGGCCGGGGGTGGCTGCGGAATTGCTGGTCAGTGGATCCACTGGGGGCTTTGTGGACGTCGATGTGGTCTTCGAGGTGCCGGGCTTTTTGATTGGGTGGCTGCAATGGTCCGAGTGTCTAAGCACCAGGCGTCTCATTCTTTTGGGATTTTGGCTTTTGGGATTCTGGCTTTTGGGGTTCTGGGCGCGCCGCTTGCCTTGCTGGCTTTGGTCGCCACCCCGGCCTATGTGGCGCTGGTCTGGCCGCAAGGCATGCTGGCTTTTGTTGTCCGTGATGCCGTGCAGCACCTGACAAGCGTGCGAGGCATGGTGGAGCAGACGCCCCAAGCCCCGCCTATCCGCCCGTGTTGATGCGGTGTTGCCTACAGGCAGGACTGACCCGAGTTGGCGTGCGTGGCAAGCACAGGCAGTGGATTGACGAGGCCTGTGCTGTGAGATACGCGATGCATGTGTGCCCGAGTGGCGGAATTGGTAGACGCAGCGGATTCAAAATCCGCCGCCTAACGGCTTGCCGGTTCGAGTCCGGCCTCGGGTACCACACACACTTCCATCGACAGCGGCTCCATCGACAGCGGCCCATCACGACGCGCCCCGCTGCGCATTCAAAATGTTGTCTATGTAACGCCTTAATCTGCCCCAAAATCCTATGCTTAATACCTTTGGTTAAGGGGCTGACTGTGGGGTGTAGCACCCTTATGTAAAAACGACCCGAGTTGGGTTGTATGGTTTTTGTAATGAGGAGCTCGGTATGAGCCTTAAAGTTCTGGCTTCGGCCGCTGCGATCTTGGCAGGCGGATCTGCTGCCTACGCAAGCACGATCACAATTTCTTCCTTCACTGTTGGCACCTACTCTGCCGAGCTTGCTGGCTTCTCGAGCCCAGTGGTCGAAGACTTCGAAGCCGCCCAAGTGGGGAATGTCTCTGACGGTTTCTCAACCGCCGTTGGCACCTTCGCCACGATCGGCGGCACAGGCACCGGTGGTACGGTATCGCAAGCCAACTTCGCCAATGATGGCAGCAAGCTGGCCATCCGCGACGGCAACGTCTTTGGCCGCGTCAGCACGACCCAACTGTTGACGGGCAACGCGGCGGACGATCAGTTTTTGGACAGCAACGACACGTTCGGGATCGCTTGGACCGCAAGCCTTGGCGGCACGTTGTTCGACAAGCTGTTGCTTACCCTGACGGACGCGGCTGATGTGGGCGCTCGGATGCGAGTGAGCACCGGGCTTACCACGGAAACCTTGGTGACCGCTGGCAACGGCAATCAGCAGATGGTTCTGGTCGAGTTTTCGTCCGCCGTTTCCTCGGCTTCGATTTTCTTCGAGAACGTGCGCGACAACGGCAACCTGACCAATGACGGTTTCTCGCTGGATGACATCGCGATCAGCGCGGTGCCCCTGCCTGCGGGTGCTTTGCTGCTCGGCTCGGCCCTGGTTGGTCTGATGGGTGCGCGGCGCCGCAAAACCGTTTAATCGGTCATTTCCGCAAATTTGAAAC
>JBCBNR010000474.1:0-2135 GCA_039821665.1 Pseudomonadota bacterium | reverse complement strand
TTGCGCGTGCGCTGTGCAGCGCGTGGCCCAGCAAGGACAACCCCGCGACCTGGTGCAAAACCTTCGGCAGGGCCGAGCGCATGCGTGTGCCGGCCCCGGCTGCCAAAAGGATGGTTGCTGTGCTCATGAATTGGTCCTGCCTCGTCGCACCCCGCTCTTATCAACATGGCTGTGGCGGGAAAAGGGCGGGCGCGGTCAGTTTTGGTTTCAATTCTTTGCCGTGCTGTGTCAGCAGGGCGCAAAGACGTGGGAGAGTGATATGCGCACGGTGATCTTCGATCTCGATGGAACGCTGGCGGACACCAGCGGCGACCTGCTGGCGGCGGCCAACACGGCCCTGGGGCAGGACGTGCTGAGCGGACCGGGCGACAACGGCACCGCATTGCGGGGCGGGCGCGCGATGTTGCGCCTGGGTCTGTCGCGCATGGGCCACGCGGATACTCCAGCGCAAGAGGAGAGGGTGAATGCGCTCTACCAGCCGTTGCTGGAGGTTTATGCGAAAAACCTGGCCGTTCACACGGTGCTTTACCCCGGCGTTGAAGCTGCCTTGGATGCGTTGGAGGCGATGGGCTGCGCCGTGGGCATTTGCACCAACAAGCCGGAATATCTGGCCGAGGACTTGATGACCCGTTTGGGCGTGCGTGACCGGTTTGCAAGCCTGGTCGGCGCAGACACGTTGCCCGTGCGCAAACCCGCGCCCGAGCCTGTGTGGGAGGCGATTGACCGGGCCGGCGGCGACCGGGAAAACGCGCTTTTGGTGGGGGACAGCGACACCGACCGAAATGCCGCGCGCAACGCGGGCGTTCAATCCCTCTTGGTGACCTTCGGTCCAGCTGGCGACGACATGGATGCGCTCTCGCCCGACGGGCTGCTGCCCGATTACGGTGCGTTGGCGGGATGTGTGCAGCGGATGTTAAAGCCGTAGAACCCATCGCAAGCCTCTGTAAAGTCAATAATAATTAGACTCACAAGGCTACTAATGAATTAGTTTGACAGAATCTCTTTCCCTGTTGTCTGATGAAAGCCCCGGCAAAGCTGGGGATATAAAAAGGAATTGGGAGGATATGATGCGCAAGTATCTGTTGTCCGCCGTCGCAGCCTCGGCTGTGATTGCGGTGGCGGGGGCGTCGTTTGCGGACGAGGCGGCTGCCAGCAAGTGGATCGAAAGCGAGTTCCAGCCGTCGACCCTGTCGAAGGACGACCAAATGGCCGAGATGAAATGGTTCATCGACGCCGCACAGCCGTTCTCGGGGATGGAGATTAACGTGTTGTCGGAGGGTATTCCGACCCACGGTTATGAAAGTGAAGTGCTGACCAAAGCCTTTGAGGAGATCACGGGCATCAAGGTCAACCACCAGATCCTGGGCGAGGGCGAGGTGGTGCAAGCGGTTCAGACCCAGATGCAAACCGGGCGGAACCTCTATGACGCCTATGTCAACGACAGCGATCTGATCGGCACGCACTCGCGGTTGCAACTGGCCTATAACCTGACCGAGATGATGGCCGGTGATTTCTCGGATGTGACCAACCCTGGTCTCGACCTTGACGATTTTATGGGGCTGCAGTTCACCACCGGGCCTGATGGCAACCTCTATCAGTTGCCCGATCAGCAGTTTGCGAACCTCTATTGGTTCCGCAAAGATTGGTTCGACCGCCAGGACCTCAAGGACGCGTTCAAGGCCAAATATGGCTATGACCTGGGCGTGCCGGTCAATTGGTCGGCCTATGAGGACATCGCCGAGTTCTTCTCGGAAGATGTCAAAGAGATCGACGGTGTGACCATTTATGGCCACATGGATTACGGCAAGCGCGCCCCCGACCTGGGCTGGCGTATGACGGATGCATGGCTGTCCATGGCCGGTGCCGGGTCGAAAGGCGAGCCGAACGGCGTGCCCATCGACGAATGGGGCATTCGCATGGAGGCGGGCACCTGTAATCCAGTGGGTGCAAGCGTTTCGCGGGGCGGGGCGGCCAACGGTCCGGCTGCGGTCTATGCGATCCGCAAATGGGACGAGTGGTTGCGCAACTATGCGCCCCCAGGTGCGGCTTCTTTCGACTTTTACCAGTCGCTGCCAGCCCTCAGCCAAGGCAATGTGGCCCAGCAGATCTTTTGGTACACCGCCTTTACTGCCGAC
>JBCBNR010000473.1:0-2143 GCA_039821665.1 Pseudomonadota bacterium | reverse complement strand
CGGTTTATGCACTTCTAAATGGTCAATAAATTGTCATATTGCCCGCCACAGCGCAGAGAACGAAAAGGATTTCGCGTAATGTTCGATTACGTCGACGAGCAGGCTTTTTCCAACGATCAGGGCAAGCGGGCGCAAAAGCTGTTTGCTGCGGTGGTTTTGGCGGCTTTGGATGATGCGATATCTGACGACAAAAAATACGGCAATGGGCCTGAGGTGATCGCACGCTGGGCGCGCTCGCGCGACGGCCGGGAGGTGTTGATGTGCGCTGGGATTGACCCGAACGAACGTACTGTGAAGGGCATGATGGAGTTTGTGTCCCGCGGTGTTCGCACTTCCGTTGCCTTGAGCCGGGAAGAGGCTGAGCGTCAGGCTCAGGCGCGCGACGCGGCCTAAGCGGCCGCGCTTGTTTTGGATGGACGATGAGAGGCGGCGCTAGGCCGCCTTTTTTATGCGCTGGCTGGTTGCCCCTGTGCTCGGCTCAGTCGGGTAAAGCTCTCGCTCAGGACGATTGCATAGATCACATGCCCCACCAGGGCGACCCAAGTGATGTTTGTGAAACCAAGAAACGGCTTCATGCCGGCCACCAGATGCGCCATGCCGTAGAGTGCGAAGACCCAAAGTGCGATCCCGTAAAAAGCCGAGATCAAAAGCGTCGGGATCTGGGGTGTCAGACGTTGCGATAGCGGGGCAACAACGAGCGCCCAAGCCAGCGGATAGGCTAACAGTCCGGTCAGGATGTGCAGCATATAAGCAGAGGGTCTATGTCCGCTGCCAAAGACCGTCTTAAGCACGGCGTTGGCCAAGGGAACAGGTGCAAGACGCGACTGGCCAAAAAGCGGGCTAAGCGACTGGCCAACGATGTCGAAGGCCAGTGTCGCAAAGGCGCCTGCGGCGAGCAGCAACCAAATGTTTCGGGTCATGAGAGTGTCCTTTCCTAAAGATACACCCCCCCTTTGGCCCAGAAAATCGGGTGGAGCTACCCGCTTCACAGCAACTTGGGAAGCGGGCCACTGGCGCGTGATCGCCTGTAACGATGGGCGCTATTAGGGCCATCACTTTTGCAACAATCGCTCGCGCCAGCGTAGGTTTCTGTTGAAATGTTACAGCCTACCAGGGCGTGTTTTAGACGCAGGCGTCAAATCCTACGCGGCCGTAAATCTCGACCCGGCGGTTCCGGGGGTCTTGAGGTGTGAGGCCCGGGCTTGGCCTGCTTTCCCCAGCCCCGCGCACGATAAATCGAAAGTTCTGCGTGCCGATGTCAGCCATAAGGAGGTTGCGCACATGCTCCGCTCGGCGCTGGGACACTGCTAGGTTTTGGCTTTCCGCGCCGACACTGTCTGCATGCCCCTCGATCAGAAGGCACATGGGCTGTGAGGCGCTGCCTAAAATCTCGCGTGCCAACTGGTTGAGCGCCACCCGCGCCTCAGCCGTCAGCACTGTGGAGCGCGTAAATTCAAGGGAGAGAGGACCTCCCACGGATGTTTCCGGTGTGAGTTTTGTGGGGTCCGGCGGCAAGGGTTGCGCCAGAACCGTCTGAAGCACCCCGTTGTACATGGGAGCAGAGGGCGTCGCTTGATAGGCCTGTCGCTGGTCCGTGCCGGTGCCCAGCGCCATGGGCGCAAGTTGGGGTACCATGATGGATGCCGTCATCCCATTTGAGGGCTGAATGCCGGGGCCGACAGTCTGACCGGCCGCATCTTGCATCATGCCCTGGGCCTGCATTGTCATATGCGGTTTGGGTGTATGGTGCAATGCTGCACCTGCGACGTGACCTTGCCCGGTCACCATGGGGTCCGTCATCGCACGCTGATGCATCTGCGCGCCGACAGCGGCAAGGTGCCCGCTGTTATCATGTGTCGGCTGAACAGGTGTTTGCGCGCCTTTGACTTTGGGCATGTGCGTGCCGGTCTCGTGCGTTCCTTGCGCCATGGGTTCGGCCTTGACCACGCGCTTACATGCCTTCGGCATAGCCTGGTTCAACGAATGCAAAACCCGACACTCCAAAGGCACATCGCCCATCTGAGCCATGGTTTGGGCCGCCACAGGCGTTTGGACAAAACCCACAAGAGAGCAGGCCAGAAAGAATCTCAAAGCGTTCATAGGACACCTCCTTTGTACTCCCCTTACCGCGACTGAGGTGAAC
>JBCBNR010000472.1:0-2145 GCA_039821665.1 Pseudomonadota bacterium | reverse complement strand
CTGCGCCCCGAGAACTGATCGGGCGCGGCGCCGGCCGACTCAGCGCGCCGAGATCGCCACCGGCTGCAGCGTGCGCACCAGCCGGGTCAGCCGGTCGCCCCCAACGACCGAAGCCGCTTGGGCATAGCTGAGCCGCGCCTGTGCATTGAGCGCTTGAACCCCAGACCAAAGGGCCGTGGCGATGGCAAGGCCCGCAAGCAAGATCAGGGCCTGCCAGGGCCTGCGCCGCCAATGGCTGAGCAAGGTGCCAAGGGTCTGTCGCAGCAGGATCATTGGATCTCGCCCGCGCGCAGGCGCACGCTGCGGGACAGTCGTGCGGCCAGGCGTTCGGAATGGGTCACCATCAACACCGCGGCCCCGGTGTCGCGGGCCAAGGCCAGCAACAGATCGAGCACGCCATCGCCCGTGGCCTCGTCCAGATTGCCGGTGGGCTCGTCCGCGAACACCATAGGAGGGCGCACTGCAAGGGCGCGCCCGATGGCCACCCGCTGCTGTTGGCCGCCAGAGATCTGCTCGGGGTAGCGATCCAGCACCGCGCTAAGGCCCAAGTTCTGGGCCAAATGCTGGTTCCACGCGGCATCGTTTCGCCCGGCCAGGCGCGCCTGGAAGGCAATGTTGTCCGCAACGGTCAGGCTGGGAATTAGGTTGAACTGTTGAAACACCAGCGCAAGCTTGTCCCGCCGCAGGGCTGACAGGCGATCGGCGCTTTGACCGCTCAATTCGGTGTCCGCAAGGGTGACACTGCCCTCGTGGAAGGGTTCGAGCCCTGCACAGATGTGCAACAGGGTGGATTTGCCTGACCCGCTTTCCCCCAGCAAGGCGACCGTCTCGCCCGGGGGGATGTCCAGATTCACGCCGCGCAACACATGCAGCGGCCCGGTATCGGTTTGGAAGGATTTTGACAGGTTTCTGACGCGCAACATACCGCTTTACTTATCGCGCGTGCGCCGGATGCCTAGGCCCGCGCATGGGCAAATCCGCGCAGGGCAGGTGGGGATTGGGCGCGCGACCGGGAGCTGTCTTTTGACCGCGTTTCACGCTTGACCCTCGCGCATGTGCTGCTTACACACCCGCTTCGTGTGGCGGAGTAGCTCAGGTGGTTAGAGCAGCGGAATCATAATCCGCGTGTCGGGGGTTCAAGTCCCTCCTCCGCTACCATCGAACCCCTCGCGTCTTGTGGAAAGCTTTGTGGCCGGGCAGGTGGTTGAGGCGTTTGGCGATCTTGGCCCCCACGCCGCCCTTTCGAGTTTGGTCGTGCGAAAGGGTGACTGGTTTAACTAGGTCTCGCATCGCCCAAGCGGCCTGGGCGTCGCCAGGTCTGATGCCCTTGGCGAGCGCGGTTTGCGGGTCTGCCAGTCGTTCCCAAGGCGCATACAATTGTTGTGTCAGCATACCCTCAGCACCATGCTTCCACCTCACGTCTGCTGCGTTTTGGGCGCATACTAGAACTGCGTTTGAAATCCGATGACCGGTCCGCCCACCTCTGACGTGATCATTCTTCCGTCGAAATCGCGTTCGAACATCAAGCGTCGGTACCCGGCGACCGCGGACCAAGACGCATTGAGGCGGTATCCAGCAGCAATGTAGGCTTGCCATGTCAGGTCAGAGGAAAAGCCCAGACCAAACCCGCCTACATCCGCATAGGCGACACCGAACCAATCACTGTCGAAGGCATGCGTGACCCGCGCCGACAGCACCGCGTCGGCCCAATTGCCGTCGTTGGAAAAATTGAGCGGAAAGGCACCTGAGACAACCGTGTCGTATTTGGCATCGTAGTAACGCAGACCCCCGCCAAGCTCGATGCGGGTGTTGGGGCTGTTCGAGACCTCGTAGAGCGTATAGCCGCCTAAAACCGTAATCTGCGAGTCGATGTCGACAGAATCGATGGCCCCAATTGCAGGCGATGCATCGGCTCCGAGGTCGAAATACTGCAGGTCGCCCACCAGCGCCAACCGTCCGTTTCGCGTCTCTAGTGCGGCAAGAAAGGCGACATCAAGCTTTTCGAGGATGTCAGAGACTGCGACCTCAGCCTCCACATCGCCCAAGCGCGTATCAACGGTGGTCGTGATGCCGGGCAGCCACCCGTAAAAGGTGCCGGTGAGTTGCCAGTCCTCTTCCGCCATGGCCGGGAGCGGCAAAGTGAAG
>JBCBNR010000471.1:0-2152 GCA_039821665.1 Pseudomonadota bacterium | reverse complement strand
GCGCTTGGAGAACTGGAAGGACCGGCGGGCTTTGCGCTTGCCGTATTTCTTCCGCTCCACCACTCGTCTGTCACGGGTCAGGAAACCTGCGGCCTTCAGCGCGGGGCGCAGGGACGGCTCGTACAGTGTCAGTGCCTTCGAGATACCGTGTTTCACAGCCCCCGCCTGGCCGGACAGACCGCCGCCCTTGACCGTTGCCATCACGTCAAACTCGCCTTCCACACCAGCCACGGTGAAGGCCTGGCCGATCACCATTTGCAGCACGGGACGGGCAAAATAGGCGTTCATCTCTTTGCCATTCACGGTGACCTTGCCGCTTCCGGGCTTGATCCAGACCCGCGCAACCGCGTCCTTCCGCTTGCCTGTCGCATAGGACCGGCCAAGCTCGTCGCGCACAGGCTCGGTCGGGGTCATCGAGACCACCGCCTCGGGCACACCCGCATCTTCGCCACCAACAGCCGCTTTCAGATCGTCCAAAGACTTGATTTCATCGGCCATGCTTTATGCGCTCCGCGTGTTCTTGGGGTTCATTGCGGCGACGTTGATCACCTCGGGCTGCTGTGCCTCATGGGCATGCTCGGCGCCCGCATAGACCCGCAAATTCGACAATTGCTGGCGCGACAGCGGACCGCCAGGCAGCATACGTTGCACCGCCTTGGTGACCACCCGCTCGGGATGCGCGCCCTCAAGAATTTGGCCCGCTGTGCGGTGCTTGATGCCGCCAGGATGGCCGGTGTGCCAATAGTATTTCTTGTCCGAGCGCTTGTTGCCGGTCATCTGCACCTTTTCGGCGTTGATGACGATAACATTGTCGCCCATGTCCATATGCGGCGTGAAGGTCGCCTTGTGCTTGCCGCGCAGGCGCATGGCGATGATCGAGGCAAGGCGGCCCAGCACGATGCCCTCGGCATCGATGAGCACCCACTTCTTTTCGATCTCGCCGGCCTTGGCCGAGAAGGTTTTCATGTTGCTTGTCCCAAAATCTGACGAACCGGGCACGCGGCCCGGCTGGATGGCGTGGTTCTAACCATCTGGGGGCTCCAGTCAAGACCGGTGTGTCTTAATTAGTTTACTGATTACAGGGGCTTAAAAATACGGTATTATTTTACCCCACTTGAGCCGCCCGTTTGGGAGGGATCGAATAGGTCATTTGCGCATGTGCGACCAGATCGGTCTGATCCTCGTTGCGCAAGCTCACATCGCCAACGCTTAAGCTGCGCCCCAGTTTGAGGATCCGCGCCTCGGCCACCAGGGCCGTAGGCTGGGGTTTGCGCATGAAGTTGATGTTGCAATTGGTGGTCACGGTCAGTGCCTCGGGGCCGATCATGGCAAGCGTTACGATGTAATAGGCCACATCGGCCAAGGCGAACATCGACGGGCCCGACACTGTGCCCCCTGGGCGCAAGTCACCTTGCCCTACGGGCATGCGCACCAACGCGCGTCCAGGTCCGATCTCGCGCAGTTCGAACCGGCCATCGATCTGGGGAAACTCGGCGGCCAGAAACCGCTCCACCTCTGGGGCCGTCATTTTAGGGGTCATACGCTTGCCTCCGTTCCAGATCGCGGGCACCTTAGACCCGAGGACCGCAATGACAAGGGAGCGGCAGATGACACAGCTTTTGCAGCGCGAGGACGCGCAGAGCATTGCGACCCTAACCTTGAACGCGCCCGAGCGGTTGAATGCCCTGAGCGAGGGCATGCTGGCGGAGTTGCAAACGACATTTGACGCGTTGGAGCAGGACCGGTCGGTGAAAGTGATCGTCTTGCGCGGGGCGGGCAAGGCGTTCTGCGCGGGCCATGACCTCAAGGAGATGACCCAGGCCCGCCAAGCGCCCGATGGGGGCAAAGCGGCCTTCAAAGCTCTTTTTGACCAATGTGCTGCGATGATGCAGACGCTGCCCCGTCTGCCCCAGCCGGTGATCGCCCAGGTGCATGGCATCGCAACCGCGGCGGGCTGTCAGTTGGTGGCCAGTTGCGACATGGCGTTGGCCGCCCAGGGCACGCGATTTGGGGTCAATGGGGTGAATATCGGGCTCTTTTGTTCGACCCCCATGGTGGCCTTAAGCCGCAACATCCCCCGCAAACGTGCGTTCGAGATGCTGACCACCGGCAAATTCCTGACCGCGCCCGAGGCGCAGGCGGCGGGTCTCAT
>JBCBNR010000470.1:0-2155 GCA_039821665.1 Pseudomonadota bacterium | reverse complement strand
CTGAAACTCGGGCGAGGACGGCACAAGCGAGGAGGTCAAAACAGCCAAAACGTGCCTTTCCACAGCAGCGAAGGTCGCACGCGACTTTAGCTGTCTGGGGCAGGGTCACAAGGGCATGTCTTGGGAGGGCTGTTCGGGAGGAGGAGTATAAGTGCCTGGATCAGGCGCGAAACCGGTCGTTATAAGTCGTGCGCTGGGTTGGGCGGCGGACCCCACGGCCCGAGATCATCCCAAGCGAGGCCGCAACCCCCAGCACCGTCATCAAGTTCGACTTCACACAATCCGAGGACAGCGCCAAACTTTTGTCCGGTGTCTGATCCGAGGTTGGGCGTGCGCGCAGCACGATCGACCCGCGCATCCAGGGCAAGGAAGGGATCGCCTCCATCCTTACGATAAGGTCGCGCAGTTGCGCCAAGGGCGCGGTCACTTCCAAGACCGGGCCAGAGAACGCACCACCAAACCGGCTATCAGACTCACGTGTCGACATGTCAAAGGCCATCGGGAACTCCCTCTCGCGTTGTGTTGACCCTAAGGTAAGGTCGCGGAACTGTCGTAAAACGGGGAAAGAGTCGCCAATTCACATCAGATTAGCAGATTTTTGCGCCCTTCGGATGAGGGGGTTGTCGCACCCACAGCTTTATAGGGAGCCGAACATCTTTCGGTGCACCCCGCCGCAGTTTTCAAATCTTTCGCAGCCCAGGCGGAAACGATGCTTTTGTTGCGATGCTGGCGGGAAAGTATAGGATGGTTTTTCAATCGGATACTTCCACATCCACAAACTTGCATAAAATCGAAAAAAATTAGGCCGATTTCCTGCCTTTAAATGCAAAATTCTCACGTTCTGAGCCATCCGTCACGGGGCGTGCTGCATTTTTGCAGCGCCCTAGCTTAAACTCTCCGGCCAGAACTTGATCGAATTTGGACAGATTTATGGTCGCTGACGTAAAGCTTGGTCCAGCATCCCGATGATCAGTCAATCAAGCGTAAAACCCCTATAAGAAGGTATATATTTTCAACATATTCCGAGAGTCTGGAATAAAATTTGCGTATTTTTGGACTCTCAGGATATCTATCGACACCTACAGTGATATTTTTACTTCCAGTTACTTATTATCCAATTGAAATACACAAGCTCACCGCTGCTTTGCTAGGGATCTATCTCTGGGCGCGGAATATGTTCATATACATCCAACGAACGGCAGCCAGCGTTGTGTGAAGATTGCTCGAGTATTGAGCGCGTTGTGTTCAGACCGGCAGACGTTCGGGAGTACGTGCCAGATGGTGGCGGTTGTGCGTTTCTCGGTGGGGGCCGTTTGGGAACGCAGGCAAGACCAAGACCGCGTTTGTTGGGGGCACTGGCTGCGTATGTGCGCTTGGGTGTGGTTGATCCGATCTAGGATCGCCACACCAGCAGCTAGATCGAAAAGACATGTAGTGGCCGACCCTATCGGGTCGGCGCATGTCGTCCTAACCCTTTTCCTTGTTCACAGCGTCCGCTACGCACGGGGTCACACCCGTTGCGAGAGATGTCATGCTTGATCCTGATCGTCTGTTCCCGGTAGAGCCGCGGCTGCGTGACACGGCGCGCGCGCTTTATACCCAAATCAAGGACCTGCCCATTGTCAGCCCCCATGGGCACACCGACCCTGCGTGGTATGCGCAAGACGAGGCGTTCCCCAATCCAGCCGATCTGTTTGTGAAACCGGACCATTATGTGTTTCGGATGCTCTATTCCCAAGGCGTGCGGCTGGAAAATCTGGGCCTGCCGCGTGCAGATGGTGCACCGGTCGAGCGTGACAGTCGCACCATTTGGCGGCGCTTTGCAGAGCGGTACCACCTGTTCCGGGGCACCCCATCGAAAATGTGGATCGATCATGCGCTCCAAGACGTTTTCAACTGGACGACACCCCTGAGCGCCCAGTCCGCAGATGCCGCCTATGACCACATCACCGAGCGCTTGCAGCGCCCAGACTACCGACCGCGCGCCCTCTATCACAGCTTCAACATCGAAGTGATCGCCACCACCGAAAGCCCGTTGGACGATTTGCGCCATCATAAGGCCCTGGCCGGGTGGGACGGGCGGGTGATCACCACCTATCGCCCGGACGAGGTGGTGGATCCCGATCATCCAAGCTTTGCCGACAACCTTGTGCGT
>JBCBNR010000469.1:0-2165 GCA_039821665.1 Pseudomonadota bacterium | reverse complement strand
GCGTCCATTTCGCCAACTCATCCGCCCAGGCACAATCGAATTGCGGGCCGCGCAGCGCCTCTGGGTCCGAGGCTGAAAAGCATTGCGCCACCGCCCCATTGGGCCACACCAGCCGCCGACGCGTGGCCTGCCAGTTGGGCCGTCGATCCGGCGGCGAGCAGGCCAAAAGCCCACTATCGCCGAACACCATCACGTCGCGCGCCTGGTCATAGGTCTGCCCCACAAGGGCCACCCGGGCGCACCGCCCGGGATCAGACGGGCCGCTGCCTTCCACCTGGGCACGAACCCATTCGGCCCCTGCCCGTGTCTTGCCTGCCCCGCGCCCTCCCAGGATCACCCAGGTTCCCCAATCCCCCTCAGGGGCCACTTGATGCGCCGGATGCGCCCAATGCTCGAACAGATACGGAAGGGCGGCCAACGCATTGTCGCTCAGGCCGTCCAAGAAGCCATCGATCTCAGCCTCTGCCGCGGAGCCTAAGAAGTCTCTCACGGATCTCTCGTCGCGCGGCGTCGAGATCAAGCGCAACGGTTCCGTCTTTGCCGAGGATGCCAAGGCGTCCCTCCAATTCTTGCATTGTCTGCAATTGCTTAAGATGCGTGCCGGTCAGCTTCAGCACCTCTTCGGATTTGCCCTTGCGCACCGCGTCCACTTGCGCGCGCATCAGATCCGTCAATTCGCGATACAGTGTCCGCGCCTCCTCTAACCGACGCGTCAAGGCCTGCTCACCGTCGATAGGAGGTCCGGTCATTGAGAGTGCCACTTTTTTTCAGGGGGGCCGAGAAACGCAAAACGCCCCGCAGTGAATGCGAGGCGTTCGGACTGTTCCCAGTGTGCGCATAGCTATGCCTTAAGGCGTTCGCTAAGTCAAGAACTATCTTTTAGGTTGTGCGCTCAATCCTGCTGCGCGGCCCGACGCTCAGCCTCGATCCGACGCCACTCTCTGACGTTGCGATTGTGCTCTTCATAGGTGACAGAGAACGCATGCCCTCCGGTGCCATCGGCCACAAAAAAGATAAAGTCCGTGGTCTCTGGCTGGGCAGTGGCTTCGATCGCAAGACGCCCAGGGTTGGCAATCGGCGTGGGCGGCAACCCATCAATTTTGTATGTATTATAGGGTGTTACCCGGTCCAGCTCGGACCGCAGCAGCCCCCGGCGCAACTTGCGCTCGCCCAAAGTGATGCCATAGCGCACGGTCGCGTCCGCCTCCAAGCGCATGCCCTGGTTCAAGCGGTTCACAAAGACCGAGGCGACCTTCGCCCACTCCTCCGCGCCACCCGCTTCACGCTCGATAATCGAGGCCAGGATCAGCAGATCCTCTGGGCTGTCAATCGGCAGGCCCTCGGCCCGGTTCTCCCAGGCATTGGCCAAAATCTCCTCTTGGGCCGAGATCATCTGGGCCAAAACCGACTCGCGAGTCGCACCCCGGCTGAACGAATAGGTGTTCGGCGCCAGCGTCCCCTCGGGGGGCACCTCGGCAATTTCACCCACCAAATCCTCGGTCGCGCGCAATCGCTCCACCACTTCAAAGCTTGTAAAGCCCTCGGGGATCGTCACGCGCAGCTGAATACCTACGCCCGATGTGATGATATCATAGACATCGCGCATCGTGGCACCCGCAGGGATTTCGTACTCCCCAGCCTTAAGAACGTCGTTCAAACCGGCATAGCGCATCCCGATCCGAAAGATCGACGCATCCGAAATGACGCCATTGGCTTCCAGCCGGTCGGCCGCTCGGCGAAAGGTATCGCCCCCCGGCACTTCGAACACGGTTGCCTGCTGCAAGGGGCCAGGCCGCTCGAACAGGGACTGGCCCCAATTCACCAGCCCAAAGACCAGCACCAGGGCAACAATCAAAAGGGTGATGCCATTGGCGGCCAGGTGTCTTGCCATTTACCCCTCCGACATGCGGCGAAACACGACAGAGGCGTTTGTACCACCAAACCCAAAGGAATTCGACAGAGCCACATCAATCTTGCGCGACCGCGCCGCGTTCGGGGCCAAATCCAGCGGGCTCTCGCCGTCCTGGCTCTCCAGGTTGATGGTGGGGGGCGCCACCTGGTCGCGAATGGCCAGGATCGAGAAGATCGCCTCCACCGCACCGGCGGCCCCCAGCAAATGCCCGACCGAGGATTTGGTGGACGACATCGTCGCCTCCGACCCCTCC
>JBCBNR010000468.1:0-2167 GCA_039821665.1 Pseudomonadota bacterium | reverse complement strand
CAAGAAAGACCTGGAATTTGTGTGCAGTCTTGGCGTCGATTGGCTGGGGCTGAGCTTTGTCCAACGGGCAGGTGACGTGGAAGAGGCGCGGCATCTGGCCAAAGGCCGTGCCGCGCTGATGTCCAAGATCGAGAAACCCGCGGCTGTTGATGCGTTTGAGGAGATTTTGGCAGCCTCCGACGGGATCATGGTGGCACGCGGTGATCTGGGCGTCGAATTGCCCATCAATTCGCTGCCCCCCATCCAAAAGCGCATGGTGCGCGGCTGTCGGCGAGTGGGCAAACCGGTGATCGTGGCCACCCAGATGATGGAGAGCATGATCTCCTCGCCCGTGCCCACCCGGGCCGAGGTCTCGGATGTTGCACAAGCGATCTATGAGGGGGCGGATGCGGTGATGCTGTCGGCGGAAAGTGCCGCCGGTGACTATCCGGTCGAGGCTGTGGCGATGATGGACAGTGTCGCCCGCTCGGTCGAGGATGACGCGATCCACCGCCAGGTGTTGGAAGCCTCGCGCACGCCCTCGCGCACCTCTGTGGCAGATGCGATCACGGCGGCGGCCCGCGAAGTGGCCGAGACAACGGATGTCACGGCGATTGCGTGTTTTACCCATTCGGGCACGACCGCGCTGCTGATGAGCCGTGAAAAGCCGCTGGTTCCGATCATTGCGCTGACCCCCAAGATCGACACCGCACGGCGTTTGACGCTGGCCTGGGGCCTGCATTGCGTGGTCTCGCCGGAGGTGGAGCGGTTCAAAATGGCTGTGGTCAATGCGGTGCGCGCAGCCCGCGACAATGGCTTTGGTGGGGATGACGACAAGATAATTGTGACCGCTGGCGTCCCGTTCAACACGTCCGGGTCCACGAATATCTTGCGTGTTGCCCCATTGCAGGAAAAACTGATCTTCGACGGCGGGCCAGAATAACCCCCGCCGGATGGGGTTGGTTTGAGCGAATTTGATCTGTCAGTGATCGCTGGGTTTGTTTTGGGCTCGATGGGCTGCGTGTCGGTGTTTGCCGCCTTGGTCGAGGGGAATTTTCCCCGCGGTGGGCTGCTGTATGTCGCGCTGAGCATCGGGGCCTTTGCGCTGGCCGACAGTCTGAAACCCACCGGCCTTGAGATCACGGATATTCCCGAGGCGTTCATCCGCCTTGTGGCTGTGATGACCCGCTAGCGGTGCGGGCGCGCAAACGCTCGGGTGAGGTTGCAAGGCATGGGTTGGCCCTATGCGGGTTCAAAGTCGGCGGTGGCTTTGGGTCTTGCCACGGTTTTCTGATCAAAGGCGTCGCGGACAGGGGCAAGGGCACGTGTTGGGGCCTGCCTGCACCTCTGCGTTGCATATGCGCGGATGGATGTAGGTGCCCTTTTGCGCCCTGCCTGCGTGGGCCAGGCCAAGACGATAGGGACTTGCGCGCGCGGGGGCATGACGCTATCACGCGCGCTCTAGCGGGCCGGCCGGCGACACGGGCTGCCGAGTCGTGCCCTTTCGACCACTTCTGACCAGGAGACGGAAATGCCCAAGATGAAGACTAAGTCGGGCGCGAAGAAGCGCTTCAAAGTGACGGCCTCTGGCCGGGTGAAGGCAGGTCAAGCGGGCAAACGCCACGGCATGATCAAGCGTTCCAACAAGTTTATCCGCAACGCACGTGGCACGACCACGCTGAGCAAAGCCGACGAGGGCATCGTGAAAACGTATATGCCCTACGCGCGATAAGGAGGGTCTGACATGTCACGTGTGAAAAGCGGCAAGGTCACCAATGCGCGCCACAAGAAGGTCATCAAGGCGGCCAAAGGGTATTACGGCGCGCGGCGCACGAATTTCCGCACCGCGACCCAAGCGGTGGACAAGGCCCAGCAATACGCCACCCGCGACCGCAAGGCGCGCAAGCGCAATTTCCGGGCGCTGTGGATCCAGCGGATCAATGCGGGTGTGCGCGCGGTGGATGCGGACCTGAACTATTCCAAGTTCATCAATGGTCTGACCAAAGCGGGCATCGAGGTTGACCGCAAGGTGCTGGCCGATCTGGCCGTGCACGAGCCAGAGGCGTTCGGGGCTATCGTGGTCCAAGCGCGCGAGGCGCTGGCCTAACGCCACACCCCGTCTCGCCTGACCCATCTCGACTGACACGAAAAGCCCCGCACGCGCGGGGCTTTTTTGGTTTTGCCCCCC
>JBCBNR010000467.1:0-2176 GCA_039821665.1 Pseudomonadota bacterium | reverse complement strand
GCTGCCGGTCCAGCATGTGGTGGACCGCATCACCGCCTGGTTTGTGCCTGTGGTCCTGGGAATTGCCGCTGTGACCTTCACGCTTTGGCTTGCCTTTGGCCCTGGATTGGCCGAGGCGCTGGTGCCCGCCATTTCTGTTCTGATCATCGCGTGCCCCTGTGCGATGGGCCTTGCTGTGCCGGTTTCGATTCTTGTGGGCACGGGGCGGGGGGCGCAACTGGGCGTGTTGATCCGCGATGGGGCGGCGTTGCAGCGCCTGTCGCGCATCGACACGATTGCCTTTGACAAGACCGGCACCCTGACCCAGGGCACGCCCGTGGTGGACAGTGTTCTGGTGGCGCGCACAGAGGTCGAGGCACAAAAGGTGCTGGCGCAGGCCGCCCAGGTGGCACGCGCGTCCGAGCATGTGTATGCCAAGGCGATCGCGGCCCATGCGGGGCCTGGGCCTGTCGCGCAGGGTGTGACGGCCCATCCCGGTCAAGGTGCTGAAGGGTCTGTCGCGGGTCAGGCGGTGCGCATCGGTCAAGCGGGGTTCGTCGAGCCCGGTGCCGTGCGCGAGATGGCGATGGAGGCCGCGCGCATGGGTGCTGGCCTTGTGTATGTCAGCGAGGATGGCGTGTGCATCGGCGCAATCACCCTGCGTGACCAACTGCGAGACAGCACGGCGCAGACCCTCACCAGCCTGCGCGCGGAGGGTATCGATATCCACGTGCTCACCGGCGACACGCCCGAGGGCAGTGCGGCGGTGCTGGAGGGGCAGGCGATCACGCAGATCGCGGCAGGGCTGTCGCCTCGGGACAAGGCCGAGCATCTGGCCCAGTTGGCCGAGACCGGGCGCAAGGTGGCCTTCGTGGGCGATGGCATCAATGACGCACCGGCCTTGGCCGCAGCAGAGGTCGGCATCGCCATGGGTGGGGGCACGGATGTGGCAATCGAGGCCGCAGACGTGGTACTGATGCGCGCCGATCCTATGGCGGCGGCCACGGCCCTTCATTTGGGCCGCAAGACCATGGGCAATATCCGCCAGAACCTGGGCTGGGCTTTTGGCTACAACGTGGCCCTGATCCCGGTTGCAGCCGGGGTGTTGAGCCTGTTTGGCGGTCCCATGTTGTCACCGATGTTGGCCGCCGCCGCGATGGCGCTGTCCTCGCTTTTGGTGGTGGGAAACGCCTTGCGCCTGCGCCGCGTGAAGGCTTGAGCCCTGCGCCAGGACCAAAACCGGCAGAAGTTTGTGCCAAAGCGCGGAAAATCACATCACCTTTACTAAAATTGCCGTCTTTTGCGTTCAAGCTGTTCAACGGGGGTCGTGGGAACCCGGTTTGGATACCGAACGGGAAAGGTGGGAGTCGCCAATTTGACGTATGAAAGTTTTGTTGAAGAAGAGACGTTGCATCTGTTGGAGCATGAGTTGGATCGCTTTCTTGATCCCCATCGTTTCAACCCGGATGCGCAAACAATTATTCTGATCCCCGGGGGCATGGGCTCTCGCCTACGCCGGGCGCGCAAGCCGATCAACCCGGCCCATCCAGTGCCACCCAAGAGCTTTAGCACCATCTGGGCAGGCTGCGGCCTGATCTTCGACAAAGCGGCCGAAAAGCTGCTGATCGAACCCGATGGCCACGACATCGATGACCGGATCATCATCGCGGACAATGTGGTGAAGTTCTTTGTGCACCCCTATGACCGCTGCATCCGGTTTTTTCGCAACGCAGGCATGAACGTCTTTGTGTTCGGCTGGGATTGGCGGCGCAAAGTGACCACCTCGGTCGATCTGATGCACCACATTCTGATGGAGATGGAGCAGCGGGTGGCGGACCAGTATGGTGCCACCGTCCTGCCAAATACCCGCATCGTGGGCCATTCGATGGGCGGCATGATCGCTAAGCTGTGGATGACCGAATACCCTGATATGGCGGCAAAGACCCAGGGCATGATCTCTGTCGGCTCGCCTTTTTACGGGTATTTCGGCCAGATGCGCCGGTTCTACAACGGCGACTATATCTTCAACGATATCTACGGCCCGCCGACCGTGGCCAAGGTGACCTCGTCCATGCCGGGGATGTATTCCCTGCTGCCGCTTGACTATGAGACGTTTCAGCGGGACGGGGCGGCCATCGGGCTCGACACCTACCCGGTGATGGATCCGGATGGCTGCACCATGGCCGATCCCTATTCC
>JBCBNR010000466.1:0-2196 GCA_039821665.1 Pseudomonadota bacterium | reverse complement strand
CGCCCTGCCCGCCGCCCGGGTGACCGACAACATATCACTGGCCCCGCCGCCCGCGCCCCGCGCGACCCCCCTTAGCATCGCATTGTTGGGCGATGAGATGGGCGTGTCCCTGATGGGACATGTCGGCTCGGACACCGCCCATCGCGCGCTGCTCAGCAGCGCTGAGCAAGCGCAATTGGGCAGTGTGGCCCGCCCCCTGACAGACCTGACGGAGCGTGAAGAGGGCGATGTGCCCAGCACCTGGCCCGACAGCCTGCGCTTCGGGGTGGAGGCGCTCGCCCTTGTGGGCCAGGGCCGCATTGACCTGACCCCGCAAAGCGCGGTGATCTCGGCGCGCCTGCCCAACGCAACTGACCCGCAAAGCCTAAGTGCAGAACTGGCCGCCCTTGCGCCAAAGCATCTGGATCTGACCTTTGATCTGACCGTTGCCCCGCCCGTCATTGCGCCCTTTGTCTTTGCCCTAGAGATGGGCGAGGGGCGCGCCGTGGTGGAGGCCTGCGCCTGCCCTTCGGAAGAGGACAAGGCGCGCATCCGCACCGTGTTGGAGGCCCATGACATCACCCTCCAAAGAGGATGCGACGTAGGCCTGGGCGCGCCGTCACCGCAATGGACGGATGTGATCGAGGCAGGGGTGACCGCGCTCAGCACCCTGGGCGCGGGCCGGGTGGAAATCACGGATACGGCCGTGCGCCTGATCGGGGCCTATGGCGGCAACGGCGCCCCGTTCGCGGAGGTTGAAGCCGCCTTTGCCGCGGCCTTGCCCGAGCTTTACACGCTGACGGCTGTCCCACCGCCCCAAGATATCGTCGACCCCCCGACTCAGACAAAACCGCTGCGCTTTACTGCCCTGCGCTCGGAGGACACGGCCATCCGCCTGCGCGGCATGTTGACCGACGAGACCACGCGCGCCGCGGTGCGCAGCTATTCACAAGCGCAATTCGGCTTTGACACGGTGATCGACCAGACGGAGCTGAATGCCAACCTGCCAGAGGGGTGGCCGCGCCGGGTTCTGTCGGGCATTGCGGCTCTGTCGCTGCTTCACACCGGTCAGTTGGATGTGACTACCACATCTGTCTCGCTTACCGGGATCGCCACCACGCCCGAGCAACAGGGCCGCATCGCGTTCTTTTTGGAAAGCAACTTGCCGCAGGAGATTGCCCTCGCGCTCGACATTGTCGTCGATGAGACCAAAGCCGCCCGCGCCCAAGGGGGCCAGGCGCTCTATCTCAACTGCGCAAGTCAGATCAACGATCTGCTGACGTTGGCGCGCATCGAGTTTTCGCCGGGCTCCGCTGACATTGCCGAGGAAAGCCTGGATCTGATCGAAAGCGTGGCATTGATTTTGGAAAACTGCCCGGGCGCGCGGTTCGAGATCGCCGGCCACACAGACAGCCAGGGGCGCGAGACCTCGAACATGGCGCTTAGCCAGTCCCGGGCCGACGCTGTGGTGGACGCCCTGCTCGCCACGGGGCTGAACGCCGTCTACCTTAGCGCTGTGGGCTATGGCGAAAGCCGGCCGATTGCCGACAACAGCACCGAGGACGGGCGTGCGCAGAACCGGCGCATCGCCTTCAGCCTGCTCGAAGCTCCCGAGAGCCCGGACAGCGCCCAAGCGCCAAACGAAGCGACCGCATCCCTCTCCCCGGCGGAGCCTGCCGCCTTGGACACGCCGCCCACAGACGAAACAGCCGCCTCCGAGGATCCGCAGGACGGCCCCCCCAAGCTGGAGGAGGAGGCCAGGGTCACCACAACCACAGCCCCCTTGCCCCGCCCCGAGGATTTGGGCACATCTGCCGCGCCGAGCGATGGACAGAACGATGGATAACGCGCAGCTGACATGGATGATTACCGGGGCGCTGGTGGCGGCCTTGCTGACCGGCTGGGTGCTGCATTGGATCTACACGCTGCTCACCCGCCCACAGGCCCCACAAACCCCCGATGATGCGGCCCTCATGGCCGCCGTGGAGGATGCGCAGCAGGCCCGCACCCAGGCGGAGGCGCGCCTGAGCGAAGTGGAAGGGGAACTGACCCGCAAACTGTCCCAAACCGAGGCAGAGCTTGCGGCGGCGATGGATGGTCTGCGCAACGCGCGTATGCAAACGGACGCGTTGGAGCAAGAACTTGAGGCGCTTCGCGAAAAGACCTGAAAACAGGACAACAGGCACGCGCGTCCCGTCGAAGGGGAGAGTCCGGCAG
>JBCBNR010000465.1:0-2200 GCA_039821665.1 Pseudomonadota bacterium | reverse complement strand
TCTGCCGGGTCCAGCATGACAGACAGGGCTGCGGGCAAGGATTGCAGGATCTGGGCGGGGTGTGTGATGCGGTCCCAATACCGGGTGACCGCTTGAAACCCGTCGTTCAAGCCCATGGCAGGATTGCCAAAATGCTCGATCTGTTGCAGCACCGGATCCGGCAGTCGGGTCAGAAACGTATCCCCGCACAGCATCAACATCGGCAGCCGATTTGCATGGGCCAACGCCGAAGCGGTCAACAGGTTGGCCGTCCCCGGCCCGGCGGATGCGGTGCAGAACATAAACCGCCGCCGCAAGTGGTACTTGGCATACGCGGCGGCTGCGAACCCCATGCTCTGCTCGTTCTGACCGCGATAAAGCGGCAGGGCCTCGCGATGATCGTACAGCGCCTCACCCAGGCAGGTGACGTTGCCATGGCCAAAGATACCAAAGCCACCGCCGCACAGGCGCACTCGCCGGCCCTCCAGCTCGATAAACTGTGCGGCCAAATAGCGGATGATCGCCTGCGCTGTTGTCAGGCGCACGGTTGCGTCGCTCACGCGCGTGTCTCCTCCCGGTCTGACCGCATGGTGCGGTTTCTTGCTGTTGACCCAAAAGCCTTCTCACGATACGCGGATTGCAACCGGTTGCAAAGTGTTTTTGAAAGGACGTGCGCGGTGGCACAGATCGGCATCGGCATCATCGGCGGCGGCTATATGGGCAAGGCCCATGCGGTGGCCTATGGGGCCGTTGGCGCAGTGTTCGAGACGGAGTTGAAGCCGCGCCTTGTATCGGTCGCCGCAGCCTCGCCCGAAAGTGCCGCGCGCTATGCAGCGGCTTTCGGCTTTGCCCGCGCAGCCCCCGATTGGCGCGCCGTGGTCGAGGATGTGGAGGTCGACGCCGTGGTCATCGCCTCGCCCCAGGCCACCCACCGGGCGATTGCCGAAGCGGCCTTTGCCCTTGGCAAGCCGGTGTTTTGCGAAAAGCCATTGGGTGCGACCCTGGACGATGCGCGCGCCATGACCGCCGCGGCCCAGGCCAGTGGCTGTGTCAATATGATCGGCTTTAACTACATCCGCACACCGGTCACGCAATATGCGGCCCAAATGGTGGCGCGGGGTGATCTGGGCAAAATTCTCTATTTTCGCGGTGAGCATACGGAGGATTTTTACGCAGATCCGACGCAACCCGCCACCTGGCGCGCCCAAGGTCGCGCGAACGGGACCATGGGCGATCTTGCGCCCCATATGATCAATGCAGCCCGCAGCCTGGTGGGCCCGATCGACAGCGTTATGGCCCAGATCGAGACGGTGTATCCCACAAGGGGCGGCCTGCCGGTGAGCAATGATGACCAAGCTCAAATGATGGTCCGCTTCGAAGGTGGGCCCACGGGCCATCTGTTTTTCAGCCGCGTCGCGACAGGGCGAAAGATGGGCTATGCCTACGAGATCCACGGCGAACGCGGCGCGCTGCGCTTCGATCAAGAGGATCAGAACGCGCTGTGGTATTACGAGGCCGCGGGCCCGGAGGCGACGCGGGGCTTTCGCAAGATCCTGGGCGGCCCTGCCCATCCCGACTATGCCGCGTTTTGCCAAGGACCGGGCCATGGCACCGGGTACCAAGACCAGATCATCATCGAGGCGAAGGCGTTTTTGGAGGCGATCCACAAAGACGCGCCCGCTTGGCCCAGCTTTGACGAAGGGTTGGAGGTGCATCGCACCATCGCAGCGGCTTGGGAAAGCCATCAGACACAAAGCTGGCAGAAGCCCAGCGACTTTTAGGAGAGGACCATGATCGAGATCGGCAACGCCCCCTGTTCATGGGGGGTGGAGTTTGCGGGCGATCCGCGCAACCCAAGTTGGCGCCAAGTGTTGGCTGAAAACGCGGCCGCAGGCTATCGGGGGATCGAACTGGGCCCGGTTGGGTTCATGCCGGAGGACCCGGTCGAGCTGGGCGAGGCGCTGGACGAGCATGGCCAAACCCTGATCGGCGGTGTTGTCTTCCGCGCATTTCACAACGCGAGCGCATGGACTGATGTGCTGGACGGGACGATCCGCACCTGCAAGGCGCTGGTCGCGCATGGAGCGCAGCATCTGGTGCTGATCGATTCGATTTCGCCTCGCCGCGCGCCAACGGCAGGTCGCGCCGACGAGGCCGAGCAGATGGACAATGCCGAGTGGGTGGCTTACCGCGACCGTATCCGGGACGCCGCCAAGATCGG
>JBCBNR010000464.1:0-2219 GCA_039821665.1 Pseudomonadota bacterium | reverse complement strand
GCCATGCGCCGGAGCGCGCGGTGGAGCATGCGGCCGAGACGCCGGTGCTGGAGGTGCGGGAGGTCGTGCGCGACTACGCCCTGCCCCGCGCGTCTTTCTTCGCCCCGCCGGGATCGTTTCGCGCCGTCGACGGGGTCAGCTTCACGCTGAAGCGGGGCGAAAACCTCGGGCTGGTCGGGGAGAGCGGCTGCGGGAAGTCGACGCTCACCCGCGCGATCCTCGGGCTTGAGGCGCTTCAGGGCGGCTCGATCAAGGTGATGGGGGAGGAGGTGACGACGAGCCTCTCCAACGCCACGCGACGCCGGATGCAGGTCGTCCTTCAGGACCCCTACGGCAGCTTCAATCCGCGCTGGCGGGTGGAGCGGCTGGTGGCGGAGCCGATGCATCTGCTCGATGCGCCGCCTGCGGGCGCGGCGCGGCGGACGAAGGTCGACAAGGCGCTGGTCGATGTGGGCCTCGCGCCCGAAGACGCCGATAAATACGTCCATGAGTTCTCCGGCGGCCAGCGGCAGCGCATCGCCATCGCGCGGGCGCTGATTATCGAACCCGATCTGATCATTCTGGACGAAGCGGTGAGCGCGCTGGACGTGTCGATCCGGGCGCAGATCCTCGACCTGCTCGCCGACCTCTCGGACCGCCTGACGCTCTCCTACCTCTTCATCAGCCATGACCTGAGCGTGGTGCGCGCAGTAACGGATCGGGTGATGGTCATGCAGGCCGGGAAGATCGTGGAGGACGGCGAGACGGAGGCGGTGTTCCGCGATCCGAAACACCCCTACACTCGCCAGCTGATCGAAGCCGCCCCCGACATAGAAGCGGCCCTGCGGAGGAGAAGCGCATGAACGCCCACCCGGATCTCTGGTTCGCCGCTGACGCGGTTTACATCGACGGCGGCTGGCGCGCGCCGGAGGGCGGCGGAAAGCTGCCGCTTGAGAACCCGTCCGACGGGTCCGAAGCGGGCGAGATCGCGCGCGGGACCCCCGCAGACATCGACGCCGCCGTCGCCGCCGCCGAAGCCGCGCTCTCCGGGACATGGGGGCGGGCGACCGCCGCCGAGCGCGGGCGGATGCTGGCGAAGATGGGACGGCTGGTGCTGGAGCGCGTCGAGGCGCTTGCGCGCATCGAAGCCGCCGATGTGGGCAAACCGCTCACCCAGGCGCGCGCCGACGCGGTGGCGCTGGCGCGGTATCTGGAGTTCTACGGCGGGGCGGCGGACAAGGTGATGGGGGAGACGATCCCCTATCTCGACGGCTACACCGTCTACACCCTGCGCGAGCCGCATGGAGTAACGGGGCATATCGTCCCGTGGAACTATCCGATGCAGATCATCGGGCGGTCGGTCGGCGCGGCGCTGGCGATGGGCAACGCCTGCGTGCTGAAGCCCGCCGAAGAAGCCTGCCTCACCGCCCTCGCCTTCGCCGCTATCGCGGAGGAGGCGGGGCTGCCCGCCGGCGCGATCAACGTGGTTCCGGGGCTGGGCGAGGAAGCGGGCGCCGCGCTCTCCGCCCATCCGCGCGTCCGGCATCTGAGCTTCACCGGCTCTCCGGGGGTGGGGACGCTGATCCAGCGGGCGGCGGCGGAGAACCATGTCCCAGTGACGCTGGAGCTTGGCGGGAAATCCCCGCAGGTCGTCTTCACTGATGCCGATCTGGAGAAGGCGCTGCCCTTCCTCGTGAATGCGGGCATTCAGAACGCTGGGCAGACCTGTTCAGCGTCCTCGCGCATTCTGGTGCAGCGCGCGGTCCATGATGAGTTGCTGGCGCGGATGGCGGAGCGCTATCGCGCTTTGCGGGTCGGAGCGGCGATTGACGATCTCGACGTAGGGCCGCTGATCTCGGCTGGTCAGAGAAGGATTGTGGGCGGCTATCTCGACCTCGCCGGTTCGGTCGAGATCGCAGCGCGGGGAGAGATCGTCCCCGACGCGCCCGGTGGCGGGCACTATGTGGCGCCGACGCTTCTGACCGGACTGGGACCGGATCACCGCCTGGCGCAGGAGGAGATTTTCGGCCCGGTGCAGGCGGTCATTCCCTTCGACGACGAAGAGGAGGCCGTCGCCATCGCCAACGGCACCGATTTCGGGCTGGTGGCGAGCGTCTGGTCGGAAAACGGGGCGCGGCAGATGCGCCTGGCGAAGCGGCTCCGGGCGGGACAGGTGTTTCTGAACAATTACGGCGCCGGTGGCGGCGTGGAGCTGCCCTTCGGCGGGGTCGGCAAGTCGG
>JBCBNR010000463.1:0-2236 GCA_039821665.1 Pseudomonadota bacterium | reverse complement strand
CTTGGGCGGTGGAGTGGTTGGCGGATGCATCCCCGAACGCGCACAGGACGATCGCATCATCGGGATAGGCCTGGTGCGTGGGCCCCAGGCGGCGGGCCTATCCCGATGATGCGATCGTCCTGTGCGCGTTCGGGGATGCATCCGCCAACCACTCCACCGCCCAAGGTGCCTTCAACACCGCGCAATGGACCAGTTATCAGTCGATCCCTCTGCCGATTGTGTTTGTGTGTGAGGACAATGGCATCGGCATCTCGACCAAAACGCCTCAGGGGTGGATCGCCAGCAGCTTCGCCAACCGTCCTGGGCTGACCTATCTTGCCTGCGACGGGCTGGACGTGTTCGAGACTTACGAGGTCGCGCTAAACGCAGCAGACCTTGCGCGCAACCGCAAGGTGCCGGTGTTTTTGCACCTGCGCACCGTTCGGCTGTACGGGCATGCGGGCGCGGATGTCGCCACGACCTATCTGTCAAAGGCGGAGGTGGAGGCGGACGAGGCCAACGACCCCCTGCTGCACACCGTGCGCGCCCTGGATCAAGCAGGCGCGCTCAGCCTGGCAGAGGCCCTGGCGATCTATGACGACACACGGGCCGAGGTGGCGGCGCTGGCCGATCGGGCCACGCAGCGCCCGCATCTCAGATCCGCACAGGACGTGATGGCAAGCCTGATCCCGCCCAAACGCAGCTGGCCTGCCACCAACGGCCCCACGCCCCAGGCTCGCCACGCGGTGTTCGGCGAGGATCTTAAGGCCCATGCCGCGCCCCAGCCCATGGGCCGCCTGATCAATTGGGCGCTCACCGATCTGATGCTAGGCCATCCCGAGATGGTGCTGATGGGCGAGGATGTGGGCCGCAAAGGTGGCGTCTATGGCGTGACCCAAAAGCTGAGCGCGCGGTTCGGGGCACACCGGGTGATTGATACGCTGCTGGATGAACAGTCGATCCTGGGTCTTGCACTGGGCATGGCGCATAACGGCATTTTGGCGGTGCCCGAGATCCAGTTCCTGGCCTATTTGCACAACGCCGAAGATCAATTGCGGGGCGAGGCCGCAACGCTGCCGTTTTTCAGCCAAGGTCAGTTTACCAACCCGATGGTCGTGCGCATCGCGGGCCTTGGCTATCAGAAGGGATTTGGCGGGCATTTCCACAACGACAATTCCGTTGCCGTGCTGCGCGACATCCCGGGCCTGATCCTGGCGTGTCCGTCAGGCGGTGCTGATGCGGTGGGGATGTTGCGCGAATGTGTCCGCCTTGCGCGCGAAGAACAGCGGGTGGTGGTCTTTATCGAACCCATCGCGCTTTATGCCACGCGCGATCTGCACCAGCCTGGCGATGGGGCCTGGATGGCGACATATCCGTCCCCCGAAGACCGCATCCCCATGGGTGAGGTGGGGGTGGCTGGCACAGGCACCAGCCTTGCCATCGTCAGCTTTGCCAATGGCTACCACTTGTCCCGCCAAGCCCAGGCGCGGCTGGAACAGGACGCCATTGCTGTGCGCGTTGTCGACCTGCGATGGCTCAACCCCTTGCCCGAGGCGTCGCTGCTGGCCGCCCTTGAGGGGGTGGAGCGGGTGTTGATCGTGGATGAGACGCGGCGCACAGGCGGTGTGTCCGAGGCGCTGATGACCTTGCTGGCTGAACGCACAGACCTTGCCGTGACGCGTCTCGCGGCCGAGGACAGCTTTATCGCAACCGGACCCGCCTATGCGGCAACGATGCCCTCTGTGATCGAGATTTGTGGGGCTGCGCGCGCCGCTTTGGGCCTGGATTGAACCGGGGCTGAAACCTTTCCGAGCAAAAAAGTCAGGAAATTGCAAAATTTCCGATCTTTTTAGTCGGAAAGGGTTGATTTGCGTGTGGAGCGGTGTAATCGACTAATTAAGTCAGATTTAACAAAGTGGAGACTCCCATGATCCTCAAACCCTCGATTTGCGCCCTGATCGTTGCCATGGCCGCGCCAAGCGTGATGGCCGATGAGCTGAACCTTTATTCCTCGCGTCACTACGATACGGACGAGCGGCTTTATGCTGACTTTACCGAAGCCACCGGCATCAAGATCAACCGGATCGAGGGCAAGGCGGACGAGCTGATCGCACGGATGGACGCCGAGGGCAGCAACTCGCCGGTGGACGTGTTCATGACCGTGGACACGGTGCGCATCACCCGTGCCAAAGACTTGGGCCTGCTGCAACCGATCGAAAGCGAGGTGTTGGAGGCGAGCATCCCTGCCTATCTGCAG
>JBCBNR010000462.1:0-2259 GCA_039821665.1 Pseudomonadota bacterium | reverse complement strand
ATGGCGAGATCTGCGTGGCCATCGGCTGGTCGGGCGACGTGCTTCAGGCTCGCGACCGCGCGGCGGAAGCCGACAACGGTGTTGAGGTTGCCTACAACGCGCCATCGGAAGGCGCGCTGATGTGGTTTGACCAGATGGCGATCCCTGCGGATGCAAAGAATGTGGAGAATGCGCATGCGTTTCTCGACTATCTTATGCGCGCGGAAGTGGCGGCCAAAGCGTCGAACTATGTCTATTACGCCAATGGTAACAAGGCGTCGCAAGCGTTGTTGAACGAGGATGTGATCGGGGATGGGGCGATCTATCCCGATGCGGCCACGGTTGAAAACCTGTACACCGTCAATCCGCCCGAGGCCCGGACGCAGCGTACCATCACCCGGCTGTGGACCTCCGTGAAGACGGGTCAATAGGCCCCTCCGGGCCCTGCCCACTGGGCGGGGCCCTGCGCCATGGCTCAGAGCTTTCATAACCCGGCCCAAGACTTCGCCCCCTGGGCGGATCCGCAGGCCAAACCGCTGATCTCGTTTCGCGGGGTGACCAAGCGCTTTGGCGACTTCACCGCTGTCGATGATCTGAGCTTGGACATTTACGAGCGCGAGTTTTTCGCGCTCCTTGGCCCCTCGGGCTGTGGGAAAACCACGCTGATGCGGATGCTTGCGGGCTTCGAGCAGCCCAGCGAGGGGACGATCACCTTGGGCGGCGAGGTGCTGGACCGCCAGCCACCCAATGCGCGGCCCGTGAACATGATGTTCCAAAGCTATGCGCTGTTTCCCCATCTCAGTGTCGCGCAGAACATCGCTTTCGGCCTTAAGCGGGACCGTTTGGACACGGCAGAGATCGCGGCGCGCACGGACGAGATGCTGCGTCTGGTGCAACTGACGGAGTTTGCGAAACGCAAACCCGATCAATTGTCCGGCGGTCAGCGCCAGCGAGTGGCCCTTGCCCGCGCCCTGGCCAAACGCCCCAAACTACTGTTGCTCGATGAGCCTTTGGGCGCGCTCGACAAAAAGCTGCGCCAGCAAACCCAGTTCGAGTTGATGGAGATTCAAGAACGCACAGGCTGTACCTTCATGATCGTGACCCATGACCAGGAAGAGGCGATGACCGTGGCCAGCCGCATCGCAGTTATGGACAAGGGCAAGGTTGTTCAGGCCGCAACCCCAGGCGAGATTTATGAAGCCCCCATAAACACCTACGTGGCGGGGTTCGTGGGTGAGGTGAACATGCTCAAAGGCATCGCAGATGGCGCGCCGGAGCCTGTGGTAGCACTTGAGGGGGGCGGTGCGGTGCGTGCCCTATGGGGTGCCACGGTCCCGCAAAAGGGTCCGGTGACCCTTGTCGTGAGACCGGAGAAATGCTCGATTTCTCAGACAGCGCCCGGCCCGGACAGCCCCGAGAGGGTGAATGCGCTGGACGGCACGGTCATCGACATTGCCTATTCGGGGAACCTGACCACCTATCACGTGCGCCTCGACGCGGGCGAGGTGCTGATGGTCCAAGCCATGAACCGCGCCCGGGCCCAAGGCTGGGCCCCCACCTGGGAGGACCGGGTCTGGATCTCTTGGCCTGCGCAAGCGGGCGTTTTGGTGCGCGACTGATGGGCCGCAGGCTGCTCATCGCGGTCCCGTTCCTGTGGCTGTTTGTGTTGTTCTTCGTGCCGTTCGTGATGGTGCTGCGCATCGCACTAAGCGATTATGCCCTGGCCCAACCGCCCTATGCGCCCCATTTCGACGGCGATATCTGGGCCCTTCTCGGCGCGCTCGATTTCGAGAATTTCCGTTTCATCGCCGAGGACAGTCTGTACCTCAACGCGTACCTCTCAAGCGTGCAGATCGCAGGCATAAGCACGTTGATGTGCCTGGCCATCGGCTATCCGCTGGCCTACGGCATGGCGCGCGCGCCCAAGCGTTGGCAGCCCCTGCTGGTTCTGCTGGTGATCCTGCCCTTTTGGACAAGCTTTTTGATCCGGGTCTATGCCTGGATTGGCATTCTGAAAACCGAAGGTTTGCTAAACCAGGCGCTGTTGGGTCTGGGGGTGATCGACGCGCCGCTGATGATCCACAACACCCCTTGGGCGGTCTATATCGGCATCGTCTATGCCTATCTGCCGTTCATGGTGCTGCCGCTGTTCTCGGTGATGCGCACGATCAACCCGTCCTACGTCCGGGCGGCGCGGTCGCTCGGTGCCACCTCGTGGACCGCGTTCCGACGCATCTACCTGCCGCAATGCGTCCCGGGGATCGGGGCGGGGGCGCTGCT
>JBCBNR010000461.1:0-2262 GCA_039821665.1 Pseudomonadota bacterium | reverse complement strand
GTCGTAGCAAAGGAAGTCGGCTCACGTTTTGTAGTTGGGATCGCGAGAGAGGCAAAACGTTGCGGGGTGTCGGTTGAGGACTACTTCCAGCGCTTCCGAAACCACATCGCCAACTCTGAACTGTCAGAGCCTCTCAAGTCTGATGTCCTTGCCTCAATCGACTACAATAACTTCTTTGGTTTTGGAGTGATTGTTGTTTCGGTTCGACCGCAAAAGGAGATGTCTTACTTAGGCGAGGATGTTTTCTATCGGGAGGGGGATCAGACCAAGCTTGCGGATACTGCAAGAAAAGTCGGAAACGTCGCGGGCAGGTTCTAGGCCCGGCATGCCGGGCAGCGCCCTCGATGGGGCTCCGCCCGTTTGAACCTGAAATGATCCACTGGATCATTTCCGAGACGGTTCAAACCCTCCCCCACGGGGAGGGCGCTCCTGCAACCTCGCACCCCGCACCCCCGTTGATCTGATGGCACCGTCGCGAAGACCACAGCCGCCAGCGCGCCATCCTCGAGGTCCGGGCGCTGCCCTTCAGTTGCGCGCTGCTGCATGGCTGGTCTTCCTCCGAGAGTGTATGCGTCTCCAGAGAACAGCGCCCGCGATGGGGCTCCGCCCGTTCTCGCCTGAAACCTTCCACTGGACGGTTTCCGAGACGGTTCAATCCCGCTTTGCTCCGGGCGCTGCCCTTCCGTTGCGCGAAGCCTCCACGCCCCGATCTTGATCCGGGGCCTGCTTCGCAATCAAAGCGAGGTCCCGGGTCAGGCCCGGGACGGATGCACCCAGCGCCGACGGGGCTCTGCCCGTTTAGGCCTCAAACGATCCCCCGGATCGTTTGCGAGATGGCCTTCACCCTCTACCGCCAGACGCTGCCCTTTCGCCACGCCTCATCACCATCCACCGCCAAAAACTCCCCAATCCCCCCAAAATCCGCTAACCTCCCCCCAGCGTCACCCATTCCGACGCCCAAAGGGGAAGATTAACGATGACACAGAGATTGGTTCTTCTGGCCGGATTGGCGGCCTTCACAGCCCTCTCAGGCTGCATGCAGACGGACGCGGGCGATGACGGAGGCATGACATCCACCGCCGCCACAGCCGAGAGCGACAGCGACCGCGATCGTGAGGGCGGGGCCGAGGATGTGCCCGTGACCGGGGTCTACAAGGGCGGCCTGCGCCACGAGCGCACGACGACCATCGGCAAGGTCTGAGCGGGTCGCCGCGCCCGCGTTTGCGTCTAGGCCCGGGCCGCGTTCATCAATCGTCAACCATTGCGCGCCGCGCGGTCCGTTTACCATGATCTGGCCGACGGCTGTGCATACAGGCTGTGTACGCACTGTGTACGGGTTGCAGATGTCCCCATTGCCCTTCTCCCCAGCAAATTAACCACGCTCGCGCAACCTGTTGCGCCCCGACCACCTGTTGTACCTCCGCGCGTTGCAGGGCGGCCCTCGCTGCCCTAGGCTCTGGCCACGATCTATGGAAGGACTACGCCGATGCGCCGCTCTCGCCCCTCGCTCTCAATCTTTGTGATTTCCTTTATTTGCGGGGTGTTAGCGCTCTTGCCACTCGTCGGGATCAGCCTCGTGGCGCTGCCCATCTCCAGCTTCGGAATGATGACTATCGCATGGGCGCTGCTCACCGCCGGTGTCCTCTTCCCCCGGCTCTGAACTCTACGAGGAACTGTGTTCAGATTGCATGCGTTTGCAAGAAAGCTGCGCTGCGGCATTTCCGTTGCTGACAAGGACATATCCAACAGATTAGGCTGACAAAAATCGGTGTGAGGGAGCGCCCTTGTCAGTTTTGCGTGCTTTGTTTTTGTCGCTCTCGATCACGTGGCGGTACGTCCTGGTATTGCCAGTGGTTGTGATCGGGCTCGGCATCTTTGGGCTTTTGGCCATTTTTGTTGGCATCGGGCTCAGCTTTTTGTCCCCTCTGTTGGCTGTGATGGTGCTAACGGCCTTTGTTCTGGCCGCATCGGTAATGCCGGTGATGATCGGCGCGCGATTGGGCCTTTTGACCGAAGGGGTCAAACCCCGCAACGGCTATGCAGGGCTGATGATGATCTCGGTCGCTTACGGGATTTTTGAAGGGCTGTGCGTGTGGGTGATGCTTGCCTTTTCGATTGCGGCGTTCCTGTTTCTGACCCCGATGACCGTCGACGGGCTGATCGGCCTGTGGGATCTGGGGACAGAGGTGGCGATCCGCGCCCTGTTTCTGGTGGACGAACTGATCACCAGTGCCGTTCTGACCGGGGCGGCGGTGATGGTGG
>JBCBNR010000460.1:0-2286 GCA_039821665.1 Pseudomonadota bacterium | reverse complement strand
CAACGTCACCCATAGGACTTCAAAAAACTCTTCGCCGCTGAAGATGCGTTTGAAGTTGTCGAAGGTGAAGGTGCTGTTGGTCAGGATGTTGTCGGCAGAGCCTGTGACCCTCGGCTCATCATCCTCGGCCTCATCCTCGGCCAGATCAGGATCGCCCGTCACCTCCACAGGCACGCGCAGACGCTCGCGAAAGCGCGGCGCCATGGTGCCAAAGTCGCAACGTAGCCGCGCATTGCTCAGAGTGCACGGCTCGGGCACCTCAAGAACCGTCAGGCTGTCAGGGATTGCGTCCGAAAACCCCGCCTCCGAAATTTCAGTGTCTTGCGAGCGGTTATTGACCCGGTATTCCAACACAAACTGGTCATCGACGCTGCGCAGGCTTTCGCGCACGCTCACCTCGACCGGGCGCAGGTCCGCCAGGCCCACGGGTTTGAAACTGATCCAAAAAATCGCCAGCAGCGGCAGGACAATCACCAAACTGACGATCGTGATGGTGGGAGCCAGCATGCCCCAGGCCAGCCGCGCCTCTCGCTTCTCCAGCGCGCCTCGTGTGGTGGGGGGTCCGGATATCTCGGTCATGAGCGTGCAGGGCATGTGACCGGTCGCCCGGTCACATGCCATGTCAGTTAGTTGACCGCGGCCAATTGATCGTTCAGGGCCGCCACAGCAGCCTCTGCGTCAAGTGCGCCGTCGATATACTGGCGCACAACCCGGTTGATCGCTTGGCTGTTGATGATTTTGGAGGCCAGCGACAGCTGCCCTTCCTCAACACCCCAACGCTTGGCCACATTCAGGCCGCCCACGATCTCTTCCAGCACATCCGCGGGATACAGATCTTTCAGCGCTGCTTTGCGGTCCACACCCACTTCCAACTCGGACCAAGCGGCCGTGAACTTGCCAGGCTCATCGCCCGTGCCCGTGCGCACCGGGAACTTGCCCTCTGCGGCGATGGACAGCGTTTTGGTATAGCCTTCGTCCATGGAGAACTTCACGAATTCCTGTGCCACGTCCGTTTCGGCATCGGTGGTGATCCCGAAATAGCGCACATCGCCCCAAGCGGCCCCATCGGGGTTCGACGGTCCGGCAAAGTTGGTCACAATCCCGGTTTTCGCCGCCAGCTCACGGGTGGTGGGATCGCCGTTGATGTTCGGCGCTGCACTGTCGCGCAGGCCTGCCAACTCGTCCAAGATGAAGGGCGACCAGATGATCATCGCCGCTTGACCGCCGAAATACAGCTCGCGCGATTGCTTCCAATACAGCTCCCCCGGAGGCGAGGAATTGGCGATGGTTTTGTAGAAATCCAGCACCTCGGTGGTCGGCCCAACTTCCAGAGGCTTAAAGCCGTTCTCGTCCACCGGGCTGACGCCATTGGCCAGGAACACATGCTCCAAAACCTGGGACATGAAGTTTTCGTCCACTTTGGTGGCAGCGACAAAGCCGTACATCTCGGGCGGGTTGTGCAGCGCGGTCAGTGCTTTGACCACATTGCCATAGGTGGACGGCGCCTCAAGGCCAGCGGCCTCGAACAGGTCCTTGCGATAGACCACCATCTGCGTCCAGCCATCCACAGGCACGGATGCCACCCCATCCTCGAAGGCGGCCATTTGCAGCGCCCCGGCAGAGAACGTGTCCATGCCCAGCTCTTCGACCACCTCAGTGGCGGCCTCGCCATCCAGGATGCCGGCCTCGGCCCAGGGCAGGGCGTATTGCAAGGTGTGGTAGATGACGTCGGGCAGATCGCCCGCAGCGAAAGCGGCCGTGGCCCGTGTGCCCAGATCGTTCTCCGAGACCGGGATCACCTCAACCGTGTGGCCGGTCGCCGCGGCAAACTCTGCGGCCATCGCTTCTTGCTTGGCCAGGCGCTCGGGCTGCTCTTCGGTGGTCCAGAACCGAATCTCATCGGCGCTGACGGCACTGGCGGCCAGGGCCAAGCCAAGCGCCGAACTGACGAGCCAACGGCCCTGTTGGGTGACAGAAATTCGCATCATAATCCTCCCTGATGTGACGCTGTTTGCGCGCCTTTCGCGTATCCTTGCGCAAAAGCGCGGACAAAACCACCGAAAGTTAGCCATCTAAACGCGCGCGACACAACCGCAAACTTGACCTATCAACTGGGGAAATTCGTGGGGTTTTGCCCCTTTTACAGGGCCATGACCGGCACGCAGGCGGGCAAAAATCACGGCGTTCGTTTGCATATGGCTGCCAGATCGCCTTTGGTGTCCGGCAATGCCGCCCTGAAGGGAACATTCCGACATGCCTCACGTTCTGCCCAACCCACACCGCGCC
>JBCBNR010000459.1:0-2299 GCA_039821665.1 Pseudomonadota bacterium | reverse complement strand
CGCGGTCCTAAAACGGCCCCGCGCCGGGGTGCGCGCGAAAGGCTCGACGTAAGGAAAAATTATTGCTACTGTCAACTTAGGTTGACAAGGAAGATGACCATGGGATTGCACGCGCTGACCCATCGAGACGCCTACGAAATGCTGATCGACGCGATTGACAGGGGCGACTATAAACCCGGCGACAAATTGGTGGAGAGCGAACTTGCAGACCGCTTCGGCGTCTCGCGCACCCCAATTCGCGAAGCTTTTCAGAGACTTGAGACACAAGGTGTGTTGGCCCGCGATGGCCGCTCGCTGGTGGTCTCGGCGCTGGATCACGATCAGATGGGCGAGCTTTACGTGGTCCGGGCAGAGCTGGAGGCGCTTGCCGTGCGTCTTGCCTCTCAGCATGCAGCACCCGAAGAGATCCGGGTGCTTTACTCCATGGTCAAAGAGGATCATGCGCTGATTGCGGATGCCGCAGCGCTGAGCCAGGCCAATCGCCGCTTTCACCGCCAGATACATCTGGCCAGCCACAACCGCTATCTGATCCAACAGCTTGAGATGGTGCACCGGTCCATGGCGCTTTTGACCAACAGCTCGTTCGAGCAGGATGGCCGCAGCGAAGTGGCGCTGGAAGAACATCATGAGATTGTGCAAGCGATTGCGGATCGCCATGCGGACCGGGCCGAGCAGGCGATGCGGTCGCATATCTCGGTGGCCTATGAGACCCGGCTGAAGCTCGTCGCCTCGAATGGATGAGGAGGAGGCCGCCGCCCGCGCCGCCGCCATCCTAGAGCAAGAGCCGTTCACCCCCATTCCCGGCGTGGCGGACATGCACCGCGCCTACCGGGTACAAGGCGCGATTACCCAAGCCATGGCAGAGCCCTTAGGCGGCTTTGGCGGCTACAAGATCGCCTGGAACACCCCACAGGCCATGGTCGAGAGTGGTTTGAGAGAGCCTGGCTTTGGCCGGCTGTTCCAGGGGCGGCTTGCGCCCACGGGCACCGTGGTGGAGCGGGGCAGCCTGACCTCGCCCTTTGCAGAGCCTGAATTTGCCGCCGTGCTGCGCGCGGACCCAGGCCCCACACCGGACCGGGACAAGCTGATGGAGACCATCGACAAGTTTGTCCCAGCCATCGAGATTTTGGACCGGCGCGGCCTGACCGCGCCTGCCTCCTCCCCCGATATGGTCGCGCAAAACATCTTCAATGCGGGGGTTGTGATGGGGTTTCGTGGTGTCCCGCCCGAGGATTTGCCCCCTGACATCACCACCCGCGTAACCTTGGACGGCGTGCCCGCCCATGAGGGATCGGCCGGCCCGCCCCAAGACCCGTTCGACGCTGTCGCTTGGCTGTGTCGCATGGCCCATGTGTTGGACGTGCCCACCAAGGCGGGCGATGTGCTTTTGCTCGGCTCTCATACACCGCTGTTGGCGGTGGAATGGGGGCAAGAGATGGTGGTCGAGATGGCAGGCCTGGGCGAGGTGCGCTGCCAGTTCGAGGGATAATGTTTCCCATCCTGTTGCATATCGGGATGCACAAAACCGGCACCTCCGCGGTGCAAAGGGTGTTTTCGCGCAACAGTTGGATTTTGGCCGCCGCTGGCATCCATTACTGGGCACCGCGTGTTGGGTGGGTCAAACGCGCCTCCAAGGCCATCGATCTTTATGGCGCGGTCCAGAACCGGGCGTCAGGGCAGGGGCCGCACCCGAAGTTTGGCGCGCCAGAGGATGTTTTGGCCCGTATTTGTGCAAAAGCGGCGCGGCACTGGGTTGTGGTCAGTGCTGAAGGGTTGTCAGGTCAGGATCCGGCATTTGCCCAAGCGCTTGCGCCCCTGCGCGGGACGGCGCGCGCCCTTGTCTATCTGCGCCGCCAAGACGCCTGGGTGGAAAGCTTTTACCGTCAGATGGTCAAAAGCGCCGAGGTGGCCGAGCGTCGCCCGTTTGCTGCGTTCCTGGCCGACCCGTGGACCAAGGCCCATCTGGATTACCCCGCCCTGTTGCGGCGTTGGTCCGAGGCGTTGGGGCAGGATGCTGTGTCTGGGCGATAAGTGATGCGAATTTCATCGTTTTGCCGCGCGAAACCGCGTTGAAACGCTGCACGATCCGCCTGCGAGGCAAAACCAAGCTGATCGTTTGGCAAACCGGTCAAATTGGCGAGCTGGTCGAGGCTTAGGGACGGATTCGCCCGATTGCGTGCGTAAGGCAGTCGCGAGATCCAACGGGGCAAACCGGCCGCCTGTGTGAAGTCCTCCAACAGGGGCCCATGGGGGGGATAAATCCGCACAGACACAGCATCCTGCCCCAACGCCTCGGACC
>JBCBNR010000458.1:0-2305 GCA_039821665.1 Pseudomonadota bacterium | reverse complement strand
ATCACATCATCGCCCCACCCAAAGCCCCAGCACCAGGCGGTCATCGCCTCTTGAAAGGGCCGGGTGAACTCATCGGCGGCGGCCAGGTTCTTTTCCACATACTCGGCCCCCAATGTGGCCTTGCGCTGCTCAAGGCCTTTCAAGAAGAGGTCTTCGTCAAAGCTGCTCATTGTGTGGTCCCTTGTGGTTGGATGCGGTGGGCGTAGAGGTGATCGTAATGGGGTTTCATGCGCGCATGAACCCGCTGGACGCGGGCAGGCGCGTTCGCCACCTCCACATATTTGCGGGGCTGCGGGGTCAATCCGGTGGATCTGGCCAGGTTGTGGTGGAACGCACCGCCATCCCACCAGGAATGTTCGGCCGGATCGCCCCCCGGCTGCCAGCTTAGCGCTTCCGCCACAAAGGGGATGTCCACGGCCCGACAAAAGGCTTGGACCATCCCCTCGGGGTCCGCCAACAGATCATCGCTGTCGATCACGGGCGGCGGCGCACCGTCCAAGGCCCATAGCAGATCGAACAGGGCCCGTTGCTCGGGGAACCCCACCTCGGCCTCGTCGAAATCGGGCCATTTGTCATACATGGACGAGATCGTCTTTGCCGGATCGCGGATCAGGAACGCATGTGTAAACTTGGCCAGAAACGCGGGCGTCCACATGTGGTTGATGTAATGGGGGAAGTCTTTCAAGAAGACCGGACCTCGTGCAGCGCGCGCCTGAATGTCCGCCCACACACCGTCCAAGGTCAGGCCCGGGGTCGTCTTCTCGCCCTCCTTAAAGCGGGGCCAAAGGGGCGCCTCGCCCTGGTACCAGGCCTCGCCGAAAGGTTCGTGCAAACAGTCAAGGTCGCCGCGCTGGCGCATCATCCATTCAAACGCGGTGGAGGTGGAACGGGGGATCGCCCAAAGCGCTATGATCTTATGCATTCAGGCTGTCCAGCAGACGCCCATGGGTGCCCACAGGGGCGAGGCCCAAATCTCGGAAGATGGCCCAGTAAAGCGCGGTGTCGTGGCCGATGACGGGTTTGCCCAGCATCGCCTCCAGCCTGGGCGTCAGGTGCAAAGGACGCTCTGGCAGACCATTTGGGCCGGAGCGGAAGTTGCACATACCGTTGATCAGAAACGCATCCGCGTGGGGCGCTTGCTCGGCTACGTAAGAAAAGCTTTTCTTGGCCAGATCCCCGTCAAACACCCAACGCTGGGCATTCACCGTCGCTTGGCTGTCAAACCAGCCCTGGTCGTGAAAATTGCCCGCCCAGACCACATCGAACCCGGCCTCTTGTAAAAAGCCTGCGGTGCCCTGCCACCATTCGGGCCAGTGATAGGCGGCATTGAGGGCGACCTTTTCCACATTCAGCGCGCGCAGGGCCTCGACCATCGCGTAGCCTGCCATGTGAAAGCGCAGCCCGTATTTGTCCGACACCTGGGCGCAGTGCTGGCGAATGCCCTCCACCCCCAAGCCGCTGGCATGCACCCAGTTAGAGCCGACCTGGCCTGCCACATCCACGCCGTTGCGCGCCATGCAGTGGACGAAATCCTCCAACATGCCAAAGTTGCGCCGCCGCTGATCCAGCCCGTGGGTATAGTCCGGGTCATGCAGCATCCAGCCATGCACCCCGACCGAGCGCGGCGCGATGCGCAAGAAATCCGACGGGGCCGCATCATAGTCGAACGGCGGACAGGTAAATCCAACCTGGTGGGGGAACAGCTTATGCTCCGCCCGCCAGGCGCTGGGCATCGCCAGATCATCCATCCACAGCCTCGCGCATCCACCGTTGCAGGTGCATCACCGGATGCTCGGAGTTCACACCGCCTTTCGGGTCAACCACCAAAGGCCCGGGCCGATACCCGCGAGAGCGCAGCCCCCTTTGCACGCTTTCCACCAGACGAATGTCCTCGGCCACGGTGGTGTCCCGGTCCTGCTGGGCCAGTTGGCGCACGGTTTCGTCATCCGCGCCATCGACGGAGTACCAGCCGCGCCAGACCACCACATGGTTCGGATCAATCGCCCGCCAGTGATAGGTGTTCAACACATTGCCGGGATAGACCTGAAAGCTGAACATCGGCCACAAAAACCAACTGGAATATTCGTGGCTGTGGGCAAAGCCCGAGCGGATGTCGTAGGTCATCTGATCCAGCGCCTGACATTCGGTGGTGTGGCGCAGGCACTTGCCTTGGGGCTGGATGTCATAGGTCTCGGGCTTGATGACGCCATTGGCGAAGGTCGGATGGCACAGCGAGCAATGGTAGCATTCGGAATAATTTTCCACCGAGACTTTCCAATTGCAGGCTTCTGGAATGTCGCGCCAT
>JBCBNR010000457.1:0-2305 GCA_039821665.1 Pseudomonadota bacterium | reverse complement strand
AGCCCACAGCCAGTTGGCGTTCTTGCCAAGGCCGGTGTTCGGCGCCAGGGCAAAACCAACGCTGTCTGCAACGGTGCTGTCATCGGGGTTGGTCACGAAAGACGCAGCAACGGTTGCGTCGATCCACATGCCGCATTTGCCCTGCTGGAACAGCGACAGGTTTTCGTTAAAGCCGTTGGTGGCGTAACCGGCAGGGCCGCTTTCGTCCATCATGCCTTTGAAGAAGTTCAGGGTATTGGCCCAAGCTTCGGTGTCGAACTGTGCGTTCCACTCCTCATCAAACCAACGGGCGCCGAACGAGTTCGACATGGCGGTGATGAAGGCACCACCCTCACCCCAGCCGGCCTTACCGCGCAGGCAGATACCGTTGATCTCGGCATCGCGGTCGGTCATGGCAGCGGCCGCCTGACGCACAAAGTCCCAGGTGGGGGACGCTGGCATTTCGAGACCGGCTTTTTCCATCAGGTCGGCGCGGTACATGATCATCGAGCTTTCGCCATAGAACGGAGCCGCATAGAGCGTGCCGTCATAGCTCAGACCGCCTGCCATTGCGGGCAGGATATCGTCGACATCGTACTCGGCGCTCAGATCGTCCAGCGCGACCAACCAGTCGTTGGCACCCCAGATCGGAGCCTCGTACATGCCGATGGTCATGATGTCGAAAGAGCCACCTTTGGTGGTGATGTCCGTGGTCACGCGCTGCCGCAGCACGTTCTCTTCCAGGGTCACCCACTCCACACCGATGCCGGTGTCAGCGGTGAACTGGTCTGTGTAACCCTGCATCCGGATCATGTCGCCGTTGTTCACGGTCGCGATGGTGATGGTTTTGTCCTGGGCAACAGCGGCCGCAGTGACAAGCGTAAGCGCCGTTGTGACGCCAAGCACGCTTTTGAAAGACATTGTCTTCCTCCCGTTTTTATAAGTGCGTGCGCGGAGCCTAGGGGCAAATCAAACGCGGCGTCAACAGAATATTTTACGCGCGTCAAGTTTTGTGCCGGGGGATCAAGCCACGCTGGCGCTTAGGCAGAGCGGCGCAGCTTAAGCGTCCCATCAAAAAGCGTGACATGACGCTCCTCAGGGCGCTCGCCCGAATCAACGATGTCGAGCAGGCAATTCAGCGTGGCGCTGGCGATCTCGTCATAGCTTTGGGACATGGTGGTCAAAGCAGGGCAGGTAAATCGCGAAAACGGGTGGTCGTCATGGCCTGCGATGCGCAAACTGGCGCCGCGCCCGGTGCCCACCTTTAGGCCCAATTCAAAGGCCACCGCCAACAGCCCGATGGCCAGACGGTCATTGCTGCACAGCACTGTGTCCGTGGGCAGAAGACCGCCGTTGATCAAACGCTCCCCTGCGCGAAAGGCGATGCGCTCGAATTCCCACCCCTGCCCTTCGATGCACAGCACCATAGGCTCTTTGCCCAGGCGTTCCATCGCCGCGCAATAGGCTTTGCGCCGCTGAACAGCGTTCGGATTGGGGGCATCTTTCATCTCGAAAAACGCAGGCGGCTCACCGGTGCGGCACAGATATTCCACCATTGTTCCAATACTTTGGGCATTGTTCGACCCAAAATGCGCCTCGCCCATACCGGCGATCTCGCAGTCGAACAGAACCGTTGGAATGTCTTTGGCAAAGGCGCGCATCGCCTCGCGGTCCGACCGCTCTCCCAACGGGGCGAGCAGGACGCCCGCCGGTTTGATCGCGCGCAAACTTTGCAAGTTCTCGCTCTCCCGCTCAGGCTCGCCAAAGGAGCTGAGCAAGATCGGATTGAACCCGGCTTGCGCACATTTTGGTTCCAGGTTGCGGGACACTTCGGCAAAGAACGGATCCGACAGATAGGGAACGACAATGCCGATGTTGCGCGTCAAGCTGCGGTTTTGGTTCACCGCATAGATGTTAGGCACATAATCATACTGCTCAAGCGCGCGTAGGATACGCGCGCGCGTACTGTCACGCACGCTGTTGGGGTCGTTGAAGTACTTTGATAGGGACGGGCGAGAGATGCCGCTGAGCGTGGCCAGTTCTGCCATGGTTTTCACCTTTTGCAGGGCCATTGAACCCAGTCTCCGTCCTATTCCGTCGCGTCCCGGCGCATTGTTTCTTGCCCCGCGTCAAGAGTGTGGCGCGTGACACTTAGCCCTGTCAACTCTTGCACACGCATTGGCTGGCAGCGAACCCGCCCTGCCCTTGGGCTTCCAACCTGCTGATGGCCACCGTATCCCCGTTTTGTCGAAAAAACCCTCGAACGGGACAGGCAAGTCGCCTACAATTTAGCAAGAGGTGTACTTTGCCGCGCAATACAGCAATT
>JBCBNR010000456.1:0-2307 GCA_039821665.1 Pseudomonadota bacterium | reverse complement strand
CTCGACCCGCTGATGGCAAAGGGGGTGCCAGCGATCTATGATTTCTATCATTTTGTGTTGCAGCAAAAGGCGTTTGCCGAGGTCTCGCCCGCGATCGCCTCGGTGATGGAGCCTGTCTCGACCTTCCTCGGGCCTCAGATTGCGGCCTATGAGGTCGTGCGCCTCGACCAGCCTGACAGTCTTGGGACACTCTATCAAAGCCTGCTGCGTGACGGAATGGAGATGCCAGAAGAACGGTTCGAGGCAGAACTGCCGACGCTTCTTGTGGCGTCCACCCACCATCTGTTGGAACAGATGGTGCAGGCCGACCGCACCCTTTTGGGCGATGCGGCCCCGGCGGGGCGGTCAAAACTCGCACGCGTCCTGCAAAGCACCGTGGCCAAGAGCAAATCGGTTCCCGCCATTGCAGCAACCCCCACCCCTGCTTGGGGCCAGTTGCAAGTGGCGACCATGCTCAAAGAGCCGCCAGAGGTGGTTCGACGCTTTGCCGAATATTATGTGGGCGCTGGCGTGGGCCAGGTGAACATCTATTTCGACCAAGAGGATGACCCGGCTATGGAGGCTGTGCGCCATATGCCACAAGTGCGGGTGCGCACCAGCACGGTCGCGGCCCGTGGCGGCAAGCGCCGAATGGCGGTGGAGGCGCGGCAATCCGATTGCTACACCCATGCCTATCGAAAAATGAAGAGCGGCTGGTTGATCGTCTGTGACGCCGATGAGTTCTGCCATGGCGCGCCGTCCTTGCCAGCCCTTTTGCAATCCTGCCCCAAAACCCAGCGTGTGCTGCGCTTCCATTCGTCCGAGGCGGTTTGGTCCGAAGGGTCCGACATCTCGAAGCCCTATAGCGCGGATTACGTGCGCCTGCCGATCTGGGACGACCATTGGGCGGTGGTCAGCACGGGGCTCAGCCCGGAGGTGAACGCCATGTTCCGGCGCGGTCTGCTGTCCCATCGGTCCGGCAAGTATGCGGTGCGCGCAGGCCACAAGGTCGAGCGTTTGGGCATCCACAAGGTCTTTTTTGCCGATGGCGACCAGGCCCTTCAGGTGGACCCAAGCCTACCCTCGGGCTTGTGCGTGCATTTCGATGCGATCTCTTACAAACATTGGCGCGCAAAGGTGGCGAACCGGTTGCGTAAGGGCCACGGCTTTGTGGGTTTTGACATCGCGCGCAAGACCCAATTGCAAACGCTCAGCGCTTTGGACGAGTCCCAAATCGAGGGGGTGTTTCGCCAACTCTACGGCGTTTCCCAAGACATGAGAGAGGTGCTTGCCGCCTCTGAAAGCCTGCGAAAACTTCAGATTTTCGAAAAGCTTAACCTATCTTGCACCCCGGAAGACCAAGCCGGTGATTTGCCCGTTGACAATCCCATGACGGAATCATAGGTTCCGCGCGCTTGGGGATGCCCCCGCGCAACAGTATTAAGCCACGTTTTGGCGGTCATGACCCAGGGTTCGCCCTCCGGTCCTCTGAACTTACCGCATCGGGCCCGGAAGCTTGGGGCCTGATAGCGGTGTTTTCGTCTTTCCGGTCCATCCGGCGAGGCGACCGAGATGAGAACGAGACGGTAAGACGGGAAACGGAACCGAATGCCAACGATCCAACAGCTGATCCGCAAGCCGCGGCAGCCCAAAGTTAAACGCTCCAAGTCCATGCATTTGGAGAGCTGCCCGCAAAAGCGTGGCGTGTGCACACGCGTCTACACCACCACTCCGAAAAAGCCGAACTCGGCGATGCGGAAAGTGGCCAAGGTGCGCCTGACCAACGGCTACGAGGTGATCAGCTATATCCCCGGCGAGTCCCACAACCTTCAGGAACACTCGGTGGTTCTGATCCGTGGCGGCCGTGTCAAAGATCTTCCTGGCGTGCGCTACCACATCCTGCGCGGTGTCCTTGACACCCAGGGTGTGAAAGATCGCCGCCAGCGCCGTTCGAAATACGGCGCCAAGCGTCCGAAATAAGGAGAAGCGCAGATGTCCCGACGCCACCGCGCCGAAAAACGAGAGGTCCTGCCCGACGCCAAATATGGCGACCGCGTGCTGACCAAGTTCATGAACAATCTGATGTATGACGGCAAGAAATCCGCCGCCGAAAGCATCGTCTACGGCGCTTTGGGCCGGGTTGAAGATCGTCTGAAAAAAGAGCCTGTGGAAGTGTTCCACGAAGCGCTCGACAACATCAAACCATCCGTCGAGGTGCGTTCGCGCCGCGTGGGTGGTGCAACCTACCAGGTCCCCGTCGAAGTGCGCCCCGAGCGTCGTGAGGCGCTGGCAATCCGTTGGCTGATCAATGCCAGCCGCGCACGCAAC
>JBCBNR010000455.1:0-2308 GCA_039821665.1 Pseudomonadota bacterium | reverse complement strand
AGAGAAGGGGTTTTAAGGAAAAAGGGGGGTGGGTGGAGGGTTGGGGTAAGGTAAAGGAGGATAGGATACACAAATCCAGCCGCAGACAGACGAGGAAAACATTTCAACCACACCCAAACAGGATACAGCGTCTCGTAAATTGTGCCTAAAGTGCCTGCCTTGAACAGGGTGGACACGGAAGTGCCGTTGGCGATGTTCAGGATCGCCTGGGCAAAAACCGGTGCTGTGGGAATGACGCGGATATTGGCGGCCCCGCGCACGGCGTCCGTCGGCTCGATGGAGTCCGTGATCACCAAGGATTTAAGGGACGAGCTTGTCACCCGCTCCACCGCCGGGCCGGACAGCACCCCGTGAGAGATATAGGCGTGCACCTCATGCGCGCCTTCGCTTCTCAACAGATCCGCGGCCTTGCACAGGGTGCCGGCGGTATCCGCAATGTCGTCCACGATGATACAGATCCGGTCCTTCACCTCGCCGATCACGGTCATAGACGCAATTTCGCCCGGGGCTGCACGCCGCTTGTCTACAATGGCAAGGTCCGCGCCGATCCGCTCTGCCAATTCTCGGGCGCGGGCCACGCCGCCCACATCGGGCGAGACCACGGTGATTTGGCTGAGGTCCGAAAACTCATGCTCGATATCCAGGGCGAACACCGGGGCGGCATAGAGGTTGTCGACGGGGATATCGAAAAAGCCTTGGATTTGGGCGGCGTGCAGATCCATGGTCAACACCCGCTCCACCCCCGCTTCAACCAACAGGTTTGCGACCAGCTTGGCCGAGATCGGCGTGCGCGCCTTGGTGCGCCTGTCCTGACGCGCATAGCCAAAATAGGGAATGACGGCGGTGATCCGACTGGCCGACGAGCGTCTGAGCGCATCCGCCATAATCAGCAATTCCATCAAGTTGTCATTGGCCGGGTTAGAGGTGGGCTGGATGATGAACATATCCTCGCCCCGCACATTTTCGTAGACCTCCACGAAAATCTCGGCGTCGTTGAACCGCTCCACCCGGGTGTCGCACAGGGTGACGCTGTCGCCGAGATGCATGCTCATCCGCCGGGCAATAGCCGTGGCCAAGGTGCGGTTGGCGTTGCCTGCGATCAGTTTTGGCTGGGTGAGGGGTTTCATAGAGCTCTCCTGGGCGCGCGGATGGACTGTGCCTAACATTCCCGTGACCCCTTGCAAAGTCCTCTACGCTGGGTTTGGTGGGTGCGACGCGACCCCAGATCCAAAGGTGCTCAGATGGCTGTCATTGACTACTTTCTCTTCCCGATTTCCCCGTTCACTTACCTTGCCGGTCAACGATTGGAACAGGTCGCGGCGCGCACGGGGGCGCAGATCAACTATAAGCCCTTCGATCTGATGAAAGTGTTCGCCGAGACAGGCACAGTGCCCCTGGGCCAGCGCCACGAAAGCCGCAAACGCTATCGCTTGCAGGAGTTGGAGCGGATCGCGGCGGCCAACCAGATGCCCATCACCCTGCAGCCTGCGTTCTTCCCCACCAATCCGGTGCCCGCCTGCGTGGCGATCCACAATGTGCAAGCCGCGGGCGGCGATACTGGCGCTGTGGTTCATGGCATTTTGCGCGCATGCTGGGTGGACGAAAAGGACATCGCGCAATCGGATGTCCTGGCGGAGGTGCTCAGCGCCCATGGTCTCGACCCCAAACTGGTGGAGGGGGATATGGTCAGCGGGGTGGAAGCCTATGAGCGCAACACCAACGAGGCGTTGGAGCGGTTTGTTTTCGGCGCGCCCACCTATGTTGTGGGCGAACAGGTGTTCTGGGGGCAGGACCGGCTCAGCCATCTTGAACAGGCGCTGAGCACGGGCTGACCATGCCCGGATCAGCGTTTGCCGGCAACCGCTTGGACGGACCTGGCCCGGCTGTCTTTGGTCTGCATTGTACGCTTGCGCGGGGCAAAAGCCTGGTGCCCTTGATGCGCGCCTTGGGCCGGGCTGCGGTGCTGCCCGATCTTCCGGGACATGGTGGGCGCGGTTGGGATCGCAGCGGATCTTACTTTGCCGCGTGCAATGCAGTTTTTCAGGCAGCCCCCACAGCCCCCTCGCTGGTCTTTGGGCATTCGTTTGGGGCTGTGCTGGCCCTTGCCTATGCGCGCGCCTTTCCCGCCCGCGTCAGCGCCCTGGTGTTGGCCGAGCCTGTGGCGTTCGTCTACGCGCAAGAGGCGCGCGACCCCGCGTATGATGCATTTCTGGACCGCAATGCGGGTTTTGGACAGGCCATCGCGGCGGGCGACCGGGCGAGCGCTGCGCGCGCGTTCCTCGATGCCTGGGGCGAGGGTGGGGCGGCG
>JBCBNR010000454.1:0-2315 GCA_039821665.1 Pseudomonadota bacterium | reverse complement strand
AAGCTCGATGACAATGCTCCGCTGGCCAAATTTGCCGAAACGCTGGAAACGGTGATCGTGGATACGGTGGAAAATGGTTTCATGACCAAAGACTTGGCCCTGCTGGTGGGACCAGACCAGAAGTGGCTGACCACCGAAGGGTTCCTGGAAAAGATCGACGAGAACCTGAACAAAGCTTTGGCGGGCTAATCGCCTCCTGAGCACCCCGCGACCGGGCCCCCGTGGCCCGGTCGTGATCGCGATCGGCTCAAATCCAGGGGGGAGCGCTGTGGGGCTGAGACCTCAAGGCGGATGCGAATCCTTCTTGCATCTTGACCCCTTTGCCTCTTGCCCTTCTTGCCTCTCGCGCCCCTCTTGGGCGTAACCCTGAGCAAAATCGCAGCTTTCCCAGACTGTTCCGCGCAGGTCGGACTTGGGTCAAGGATGGCGCGCAGCGTCACCCCGCAGGGGCTTGTCCTTGAGGCAAGGCCGGCCTGCACTCACCCTGGCACGGGCGCGCTCTGGGCAGACTTGCCCCTGAGCCGCCTCCCCAGCCTGGTCCAAAACCAACTCAGCCGTCGTTCACTTGCTATGATCGATACGCCCCAGGGCGTCGTGACAGCCGCGCAAGCGACGCACGGCGCCCTGCCCGGCCTAACGGGTCAGGCTTTGCATCGCAGATGCACAGCCTAACCGGGCGGGAGCTTTACCGGGCGGGCGTGTCAGCGCTCCAACAGGGCCCGCGCCGCGGCAAGGGCCGCCTCGGCTTGGCTTGGGTCCGCGCCACCCGCTTGGGCCATGTCAGGGCGCCCGCCCCCACCTTTGCCGCCCATCGCCTCAGCCGCGGCGCGCACCAAGTCGACCGCCGAGACGCGGTCGGTCAGATCGTCGGTCACACCTGCGGCCACCGCAGCTTTGCCGCCGGTGTCGGCCACCAGCACCACTGCGCCCGACCCAAGGCGCGCCTTGTGCGCGTCGATCAGACCCCGCAAATCCTTGCCCGACACACCGCTGAGCGATTGGGCCAGAAATGGCACGCCGCCGACCTCCTCGGCCTGGGGTTGCGCAGGCCCGCCGCCACCGGCCAGGGCCAGTTGCTTGCGCAGATCCGCCACTTCACGTTCCAGCGCCCGGCGCTCGTCCATCAGCGCGCTCACCCGCGCGCTCACCTCCTCGGGCCGGGCCTTCAGCGCGCTGGCGGTCTGGGCCAGCCGGTGGTCTTGCGCGCGCAAATAGCCAAAGGCGGCCGCCCCGGTCAGCCCTTCGACCCGGCGCACACCGGCCGAAGATGCGGCCTCGCCTGTGAGCACAAACAGCCCGATCTCACCGGTGGAGCCCACATGGGTGCCACCGCACAGCTCCAACGAGTATGTCCGGCCCTCGGCCCCGACGCCCCCGTCCACATCGCCCATCGAGACCACGCGCACCTCGTCGCCGTATTTCTCGCCAAACAGCGCCCGCGCGCCCAGCTTCACAGCGTCGTCGGGCGTCATGACCCGGGTCGAGACTGGGGCGTTTTGGCGGATAAAATCGTTCACCGCGCGCTCCACCCCTTCGATCTGGTCGAGATCCATCGCCTTTTGATGCACAAAGTCAAAGCGCAGCCGGTCCTCGGCCACCAGACTGCCCCGTTGCGCCACGTGATCGCCAAGGGCCCGCCGCAGCGCCTCATGCAGCAGATGGGTGGCCGAGTGGTTGGCACAAATGGCCGACCGGCGGGTCGCGTCCACCCGCAATTGCGCGGGCTCACCCGGCTCTAGCACACCCTCAATAACCTCGCCCATATGCAAGAAAACGCCAGCTTTTTTGCGGGTGTCGTCTATGCGAACGCGGGCCTTGGGTGTTGTGATCTCGCCCTGATCGCCCACCTGGCCGCCGCTCTCGCCATAAAACGGGGTTTGGTTCAAGACCAGGGTCACAGACTGGCCCGAGGCGGCACTCGCCATCTCAGCCCCGTCCATCACCACAGCCAGAACCTGACCTTCAGCAACCTCGGTCTCATAGCCCAGAAAGTCCGTCGCTCCGAACCGATCAGCCAGATCAAACCACAGGGTTTCATCCTCCGCTGTCCCCGCCCCAGACCAGGCCGCGCGGGCCTTGGCCTTTTGGGCCGCCATCGCCGCCTCGAAGCCTTCCACATCCACATCGCGCTTGCGTTCGCGCAAGGCGTCCTGGGTCAGATCCAAAGGAAACCCATAGGTGTCGTATAGCTTGAACGCGGTCTCGCCAGGCAGGTTCGCACCCTCGTCCAACTGCTCCAACTCCGCATCCAGCAGGCTCAGACCCCGATCGAGCGTGCGCTTGAACCGGGTCTCCTCGCTCAGCAAGGTTTCCTC
>JBCBNR010000453.1:0-2329 GCA_039821665.1 Pseudomonadota bacterium | reverse complement strand
ATTGCCCGCTGTGCAACTCGGCCCTGGTGTTCGACCGCCGGGTGGCGGGACGGGTGCTCAGCTTTGGCGTCTCGGGCAACCTGCGCCACTCGGACATGATCATGTTCGACCGCGAAACCGAAAGCTGGTGGCAGCAATTCACTGGCGAGGCCATCATCGGCGAGATGGTGGGCGAGGTGCTGGGTACTCAGGTCTCCTGGATGGAAAGCCGCGACCAATTCGCGGCCCGCAACCCGTCCGGCCCGGTCATGGCACAACCGGGGGCATCGCGCAGCTATGGGCGCAACCCCTATCGGGGCTATGACACCTCGTCCAACCCGTTCCTCTACCGGGGCGAGAACCCGCCCCATGACATCCCACCCTTGATGCGTGTGGTGCGCGTGGGCGACCGGGCCTGGCCCTTGTCGCGATTTGCCCGCGACAGCGTGATAGAGGAAGCGGGCCTGCGTCTGATCTGGGAGGGGGGCATGGCCTCACCTCTGGACACGGACGCGATCTGGGAAGGGCGCGACATCGGCTCGATCCGCGTGCAAGACCCGAGCACCGGGGCAGACATGGTGCATGAGGTGGTCTTTGCCTTCGCGTTTCACGCCTTCTCGCCCGATGGGACCTGGATGTTGGCGCCCTAGCACGTGGCCCGTTGGGACCACGCGCAGGGGTTTCTTGTCTAGGGTCTTGGTGCGCTGTGCCTCAGCCGCATTGCACCAAGGCGTGGCGCTTCTTGCCCGCCGACAGCTTCAGCCCATCGCCCACATCTTGGACTGTGATCATCCGGCCTGCGTCCGTTTCGGCCACGTCGTTGAGGCGCGCGCCCCCTTCACCGATCAGGCGTTTCGCGTCTTTGCCGGAATTGGCAAGGCCCGCCCGCACAAATAACTGTGGCAAGGACAGGGGCATGTCTTGGGCGGACAGGGTTATCGTCGGAAGATCCTCGCCAACACCACCTGACACAAAAACGTCGCGCGCCGTCGCCTCGGCCCCCGTCGCGGCCTCGGCCCCGTGAATAAGGGTGGTGACAGCGTTGGCGAGCGCTATTTTCGCGTCATTGATTTCGGCCCCTTGCAGGGAACCGAGGCGCGCGCACTCATCCAAGGGCAGTTCGGTGAAGAGCTTGAGGAACCGTGGAACATCCGCATCGAGCGTGTTGCGCCAAAACTGCCAAAACTCATAAGCGCTCAACCGCTCGGCGTTCAACCAGACCGCACCGGAGGCGGATTTGCCCATTTTCGAGCCGTCCGCCTTGGTCAAAAGCGGGGTGGTCACCCCAAAGACCTGGGCCTGGTTCACCCGTCGCGACAGGTCGATGCCGTTGACGATATTGCCCCATTGATCCGAGCCCCCCATTTGCAAGCGACAACCGTAGCGGCGGTTCAACTCGGCAAAGTCATAGGCCTGAAGCAGCATGTAGTTGAACTCCAGGAACGTAAGCGGCTGCTCGCGATCCAGCCGCAGGCGCACACTGTCGAAGGTGAGCATACGGTTGATGGTGAAATGGCGGCCATAGTCGCGCAGAAATTCCACATAGTTGAGCGTGTCGAGCCAGTCTGCGTTGTTGGCCATGATCGCATCCGTGGCCCCATCGCCGAAGCTCAGGGCTTGCTCGAATATCTGGCGGATACCCGCGATGTTCTGGTCGATGGCCTCGGGCGTCAGCAGTTGCCGCGCCTCGTCCTTGCCCGAGGGATCGCCGATCTTCGTGGTTCCGCCGCCCATAAGCACGATGGGTTTGTGTCCAGTTTTTTGCAGCCAGCGTAGCAGCATGATCTGGATCATCGAGCCCACATGCAAGCTGTCGGCGGTTGCATCAAAGCCAATATACCCAGGCACTACACCGGTTTTCAGCGCCTCGTCCAAACCGGCGAGGTCGGTGCAATCTTGCACAAAGCCGCGGCTTTGCAGAACCTGCAAAAACTCGGATGTGGGTGTCATGGTCTGGCTCCGCCCAAAGGATGCGTTTAGCGTCTTGCCTCATACCTGACTGAGTGGGGAAGGAAAGATGTAATGGAGCCGGTTTGGGCCATTGGTTTTATGAGCGGCACCTCGATGGATGGGGTGGATGCCGCCACGCTTCACACGGATGGCGAGGACGTGTTTGCCTTTGGTCCCACGGGGTTCGCGGCCTTTGAGAACAAGTCCGTTTTGACACAGGCCCTGGGGTCCTGGCCCGAGGCGCGCGCGAACTGGACGGATGTGGAGGCGCAGATCCACGACGCCCATTTGCGCGCCGCCGCTGGGCTGAGTGGTGCGCTTGTGGGGTTTCATGGACAGACGCTTGCCCATGCACCCGATCTTCAGCGCAGCTTTCAAGCGGGCGATGGGGCAGCGCTTG
>JBCBNR010000452.1:0-2333 GCA_039821665.1 Pseudomonadota bacterium | reverse complement strand
CTCAGTCCGCCACGGGCGGCGGTTGAACGGGGACGAGATGAACGCGGTGCTACGCCAGATGGAGGAGACGCCGAACTCGGGCCAGTGCAACCACGGTCGGCCCACCTTCATTCGTCTGTCGCTTGGCGATATCGATCGGCTGTTCGGGCGCGGAACATGATCCAGATCGGCACCTGGCACCTGGATTTGTCGGACCCTGCCACCCAAAGTGCCGTGGCGGTATGCGTTGGTTTCGTGGTGGTCCTTGCCCTGTTGATCGCGGCCTTGCGTGCGGCGAAGCGCGGGGTGGCAGCGACTGTGCCACTGGCCACGGGGCTTGCCCAAATGGACGCGACCGTCGCGCGCCTGGGCGAAGGGCAAGCCCAGCTTTCGGGCGGACTTGCTGCGGTGTCCGAGGCCCAGATCGCAAGTCAGGCCAAAATGATGCAACTGTTCGAGGCCCGGTTGGAGGACGTAACGCGCACCATGGGCGACAGCCTCGCCACCTCGGCCACGCGCACCGCTCACTCTCTGGGCGAATTGCGCCAACGTCTGGAGACGATCGACAAGGCCCAGGACAACATCCAAAAGCTGTCAGGCAATGTGCTGGGCCTGCAGGACATCCTGGCCAACAAGCAAACCCGCGGGGCGTTTGGCGAGATCCAGTTGCTGGACATCGTCAAAAAGGCCCTGCCGCCCAATGCCTATGGCTTTCAGGTGACCCTGTCCAACAACCGCAGGGCAGATTGCGTGATCTACCTGCCCAATCCGCCGGGCGATATCGTGATCGACGCGAAGTTTCCCCTAGAACCTTATGAGCGCCTGGTGCGCGCGCCAGACCAGGCCGCCAAAGTGGCCGCCGCCCGCGACCTGCGCGCGGCCGTGCGCACCCACATCAAAGACATCGCAGAGCGGTACATTTTGGAGGGCGAGACAGCGGACGGCGCGCTGATGTTCTTGCCCTCCGAGGCGGTCTATGCCGAGCTGCACGCCAATTTCGCAGATGTGGTGCGCGAAGGGTTTGATCGGCGGGTTTGGATCGTCTCGCCCACCACCGCGATGGCGACGTTGAACACCCTGCGCGGCGTGCTCAAAGACGTGCGGATGCGCGCCCAAGCCGCCGCGATCCGGCGCGAGCTGTCCTTGCTGGCCGCGGATGTGGAACGGTTGGAGACGCGGGTCGGCAATTTGGGGCGTCACTTCGATCAGGCCTCCAAGGACATAGACGACATCAAGCTCAGCGCCTCCAAGGCAGGGCGGCGCGCGCGCAAGCTTGACCAGGTGGAGTTTGATGGGGCAGGCGAGCCGCCAGCGGACCCGGTTGCGCAAATCGGACGCTCAGTGCCCTGACACCCGCCAAGCGACTGCGCAAACTCTAAGCACTGCGTCCTTTTTGGGCGGAACGTGCCGTCGCACCCCCTTTTGTCCGGGCGCAAGGGCACTATGCTTGTCTCAAAGACTGGACAGAGGGCAGGCCTGTGGCGACCACCATGCTTGACAACTACCCGAACCGCTATGCGCTCGCCAACGAGTTGCATGCGCGGCCCTTTCCTGAACTAACGGCGCCCTGCCGGGCGGCCTACCTTGCCATCAAGAACCCCGTTGCAGCAGCCGAGCGGGATCGCGACGAGGATCGCGCGCATTTGATCGCACTGTTGGACAGGTACGGCGCACCGCACCCGGCGCCCGGTGCCAACCACCACTCCGCCCAACTGGGGCGGGGGTTTTTGAAGTGGGAACAGCATACGGAGTTTGTCACCTACACCATCTTTGCGGACGGTGTGGCCGACAAACCTTTTGATGGCACGCTGCACGCGCTTTACCCCGCAGAATGGCTGGCAGATGCCCCGGGCAAGGTTCTGACCTCAGCCCTCGTGCGCATCGAAAAGGCGGGCTCGGCGGAGGAGATGGACGCGCGCCTGACGGAGGTGCACAATGATTGGTTCGTACCCGAGAGCCTGGCGCAGTCGCGGGTGGTGGACGGGATCGCCACCATCGCCAGCGATTTTCGCATCGACGAGCATGGTCATGTGCGCATGGCCGCATTCGTCTCGCAAGGGATCGGGCAGCGCAGGCTGGGGCGGATCGTGCAGCGCTTGCTGGAGATCGAGACCTACAAATCCATGTCCATGCTGGCCCTGCCGGTGGCGCGCGACGTGGGCCGCAAGGTGGCGGATCTCGACCGGCGCTTGGCGGGCATCGTGGCCCAAATGGCCGAAGGCTCGGGCAACGAACGGGCGGAACTGGACGAGCTGTTGAAAATCTCGGCGGAGGTGGAGCATCTGTCGTCGTCCACCGCGTTTCGCTTTGGGGCCGCGGGCGCCTATGAGGCGATTGTGAACCAACGGATCGAG
>JBCBNR010000451.1:0-2346 GCA_039821665.1 Pseudomonadota bacterium | reverse complement strand
GGATGCCCGCGCAGGCGGCTGCAATGCGCTGATCCGCGATGGTGCTGTGCTGGTGCGCGGGGCTGAGGATGTATTGGCAGCCCTTGGCCGGGGGCCTGCCCCAAAGGCGGTGCCCAAACCGACCAGGGCTGCGGCGCCAGCTTTGGCTGCGGAACCCGCGCCGGGTGGGGATGCGGTCCAGCTTTTGCTCAACCTCATCGGCCCCACCCCGGTGCCCGAGGATGTGCTGATCCGCCAAACCGGGCTGCCCGCCAGCGTGGTTCTGCACACCCTGACCGAGTTGGAGATCGCGCAGCGCGTGGATCGCCATGCGGGCGGGGCGGTGTCGCGCAGCCCGGCGGAGGTTTGACGTCGGACACCGCTTATGGGCAGGGTGCGCGCCATGACACTGCCCCCCATCCCTGCCCTAACATGGCGCGATCTAACCTGGTTGCTGGTGGTCATCGGGCTGATCTGGGCGGGCCTTATAATTTTTGGCAGCACCCGACCGTTTTGGTTTGACGAGGTGTTCACGCTGGGCGCTGCGGGCCGCTTCCCGGATGTGGACTGGCCTGTGGTGCGCGCAGATGTCCACCCGCCCGGGCATGTGCTGCTCGTCTCGCTGGTCGCGCGCCTTTTTGACGGGCCGAGTTATGGGGTGCGGATCCTCAATTTGGTCGGGCTCGCGGCCTATTTGGCGGGCCTCGCCGTGCTCGCGCGCACACTGGGTGGCCCGCGCGCCGTGGTGGTCGGGGTTCTCATCGGGTCTTGTGGTTTGACCCTGGCCTTGGCGCTGGAGCTTCGGGCCTATGGCCTGCTTTTGGGCCTGTCGACCTTGGGTCATGGGGTGCTGTTGGCAGAGCTGCGCACCCCACGCGCGGCCCATCTTTGGCTTTTGGGCGGTGTCGCTCTCGCGCTCGGCGCGCTGCATTTCTATGGCACGCTTTTGGGCCACGCGCTGATCGGCACGGCCCTTTGCGCGCGCCTGTGGCAGGCCCGAGCAAAGGCCAAGCTGGGGCTGGGCCTCTTGATCCTAGGGTTTTTGACAGCGGTCTTCTTGCTGTGGGCCGGCCTGTTCTTGCAAGGCGACCCCTTGGGCGAGCGGGTCAGTTGGATTGCGCTCCAAGCCGCCCAAGCGGGGCCGCTCTACCTCGTGTACACCGTCGCCCTGTTCCTGGCCAATATCAGCCCGGTGCTCGCAGCGAGCGCGTTGGTCTGGCTCTGGCGGGCAAAGGGTTTGCATGGCCGGGCAGAGGCGGGCGCGTTTTGGATGCTGGTGTCAAGCATAATGGTCGTGGTCACCGGCGCAGCCCTGGGCCTGATCACACCGACGCTGACGGTCAAGAACCTGATTGTCTGCGTGCCGGGCCTTGCCCTGGCGGCGGTGTTGTGGGCCGGTCCGGTCGGCGTGCGACGCATGTCGCGCGGCCCTGTGCCTGCGCTGGCCCTTGCGCTGTTGGCGGCCCCGGGCCTGTGGAAGGCGGTGCAGCCCGTGCAAGACCTGCCCTGGGTGCTGCGCCAAGCCGCCGATCCCGTCTGCGACGGCGTCCCTCTTTATACCTTGGACGGTGGCGTGGTTCATCGTTTGGGGTTGCAGCTTTACGGCGGGGCGCAGCGCCCCCTGGTGGATTTACGTGCCTTGAGCGAAGAGGCCCTTGTGCCCGCGCAAGAGGTTGGGTGCCCGACGGTGGCAGCGCTGTTCCATGTGACCAATTCCGTGGCCGAGGTTGAGGCGTTTTTGCACGCCCAGTCGCTTGCGCTGACCCTGACGCTTGCCCCGCCTTGGGACGCCACGCGCCAGGCCCAGACCTATGTCTCCCATGGGGCTGTCTTGCGTCTGCCCAGCCCGGAGGCGTTGGCGAATTCCGGCGCGGGCGGTTGACAAGCCCCCCCACCGAACACATCTTCGCCCGCTGGAACGTTCCACTCATGCAAGGATCCCATTGACCCCATGGCCGTTGTCGTCGTTGAGAGCCCTGCAAAGGCGAAAACCATCAACAAATATCTGGGCGACGACTATGTTGTGCTCGCCTCTTATGGTCATGTGCGCGATCTGCCGCCCAAAGATGGCTCCGTTGATCCTGAAAATGCGTTCGAGATGAAATGGGAGGTGGCGAGCCAATCCCAAAAGCATGTGCGCGCCATTGCCGATGCCCTCAAAGACGATGACACGCTGATTTTGGCGACCGACCCGGACCGCGAGGGCGAGGCGATCAGCTGGCATTTGCAAGAGGCGCTGACCAAGCGCCGCGCCATCAAGAAAACCACAGACGTCAAGCGCGTGGTGTTCAACGCGATCACCAAATCAGCGGTCACTACAGCCATGGCCGAACCCCGCCAGATCGATGACGAACTGGTCGAAGCCTA
>JBCBNR010000450.1:0-2348 GCA_039821665.1 Pseudomonadota bacterium | reverse complement strand
CCAGCACCATCTGGGCAAAACCCGTCTCATCCTGCGCCACCCGCTCGCCTTTGCCGTCGCGTTTGCGCGCAAAAAGGCCCGCACCCAGATGGGCCGCAGGGGTGGACCACACCCCGTGCGTGCCCAGCACATGGGCCGCATCCGTGGGCGTGAACGTGGCAAGGGCGACCAGGCCGCGCTTGCGCAACCGGTCCATAGCGGCCAGCTTTTGGCGGGTGGGGCATAGGGTCTCAAGCGGCTGCGGCCCCGCTCGCAGGGCGGCAAAAACGCCCTCTTCGATGCCTGTGAGGGGCACCCGCGGCTCGCGACCTGTGGCCAAGGCCACGCGTCCGTCCTGGTCATGGGGCACGTCGCGGCGCGATTGGCCCTCCAACGTCTCCAAAAGGTCCGGATGGGTGTGGACCAGCAGGCTCAGCGGCATGGCCTTTTGCGGGCCCAGAACCACCTCTGTGTGCAGCCCGTTGATGCGCAGCGTCACCTCGCTGTCACCGCCCAACCCGTGGGTCGCCATATCGACGGCGGCCACCATCGTCTCAAACCCGCCCACGGTGGCGCCTCGGGGGGACAGGCGCGGCAGACCATCGCTGAGCAGGGCGATGTCCGTGGTCGTCCCGCCGATATCCGAGACGATGGCGTCTCGCAGACCGGTCAGCGCGGTCGCCCCCACCAGGCTGGCCGCAGGGCCAGAGAGGATCGTCTCGATCGGGCGTTCCGCGGCAAAATCGGCGGAGACAAGGGCCCCGTCGCCCTTGACCAGCATCATAGGCGCGTCCAAGCCCGCGCCATCGCAGACCGCGCGGGCCGCAGCGATCAGATCCGCGATCATGCCGATCAGACGCGCGTTCAAAAGCGCGGTAAGCGCGCGTTTCGGCCCATTGAGGGCGTCGGACAATTCATGCCCACAGGTCACCGGCAGGCCCGTGGCCCGGCTGAGCGCGTCGCGCGCCGCCCGCTCATGCGCGGGGTTGCGCGTGGCAAAGCGCGACACGACCGCGAACGCATCCAAGGTCGGGGCGGCAGCGCGCGCCTGGGCCTCTAACGTCTCAAGGTCCAATGACGCAAATTCTTGCCCGCCGGTGTCATGCCCTCCCGTCACGCGGATCAAGGGATCGCTGGCCAAAGCCTCCGCCAGGCCAGCGCGGGTGACATCGCTATCGTCAAAGCCGATGAACACCAGACCGGCGCGCCCGCCATGCCCTTCCACCAGGGCATTGGTGGCCAGCGTGGTCGACAGCGAGACCAGGCGCACATCCCCAGGGGACGCGACCCCCTGTTGGAGCACCGCCTGAATCGCCTCGCCTATGCCGATCGAAAGATCGGTCTTGGTTGTCAGTGCTTTAGCCTTGGCCAAAACCGAGGCGCTCTGTTCGTCCCACAGAACCGCGTCGGTGAACGTGCCACCGGTGTCGATGCCCAACAAAATGGCCATGGTTCAGCTCGGCGTGACACCACGCAGCCGCTCGGACCGGCGGCGCAACAGTTCCACCGCCGTCAGCAACCCGATGGAGATGATCACCAAGATCGTCGCCACCGCCAGGATGGTTGGGGAGATCTGCTCGCGTATGCCTGACCACATCTGGCGCGGAATGGTCCGATCCTCCGGCGAGGCGAGGAACAGCACCGCCACCACCTCGTCAAACGAGGTGATAAACGCAAACAGCCCGCCGGAGATTACCCCGGGCAAGATCAACGGCATTTGCACGCGCCAAAAGGTGCGCACCGGGTCCGCGCCCAGGCTGGCAGAAGCCCGCACCAAGCTTTTGTCAAACCCCACAAGGGTGGCGGTGACTGTGATCACGACAAAGGGTGTGCCCAGGGCGGCATGGGCCAGGATGATGCCGATCTTGGTCTGGCTCAGCCCCACTTGGGAGTAAAAGTAGAACATGCCTGCGGCGGTGATCACCAAGGGCACGATCATCGGCGAGATCAAGATCGACATGATCAGCCCCCTATAGGGCATCTCCGCCCGGCTTAGACCGATGGCGGCCAAGGTGCCGAAGGTCGTGGCCAAGAGAGTCGCGAAAAAGCCGATGACAAACGAGTTTTTCATCGCGCGGACCCATTGGGCATTGGCCCACATATCAGCCCACCAACCTTCGGTGGCATCCGGCGCGGCCATGCCGTTGCGCAGGATATCGGCATACCAGCGCAAACTATACGCCTCCGGGTCGAAGCGCAGCATCCCTTCGGTGAAGGTAAAGTATGGCTCGACGTTGAAGCTGAGCGGGATCACGATCAGAATGGGCGTGATCAAAAAGATGAAGATCAGCGCACAAATGACCCGGAAAGTGTAATACCAAATACGCTCGCCCGTGGAGGCATAGGGAGGAAGGGCCATGTCTTATCCC
>JBCBNR010000449.1:0-2351 GCA_039821665.1 Pseudomonadota bacterium | reverse complement strand
ACGCAGCGGAATGACGTCGCGACGCATTAAAATGTGACCTACCAGAATGATCGCAGTCTTCAATAATTCTTTGAAATTCGTTCAAGCTACATCCTCTGACTTAATCTCCAACAACCCCCATAAACTCCCGCCATTCGCCCTTGGACATGCCGGAACTCTCTTGCGTCACCTCTTCGCCCGCAAGCATTTTCTTCACGGCCTCGACCCCGCGACCTGACAGATGGGCACCGCCCAGGCGGTAATCCTCAAACGCGCCATACGCCGCGGGCACCCAATCCTTCACGATGTCACACATCAATTCGGCGTAAACGCGGATTTCATATTGCGCATGGGCGTCGGCCCGCAGGCGCAGGAAGTGGAACAGGTTGTGCAGGTCCACTTTCCAATACCATTGGGTATAGACATTGGCGGGCAGGTTCATGCGGGCCAGTTCGCGGGCCAGCCCCGCCTGCCCCTCGTCGCTGATCATCGCCTCGTAATTGTCATAGGCGCGCGTGCTGTCATCGCGCAGGATATCAAGGACGCGCTGCGCCTCGTCACCCGTCAGCGTCTCTCCGCGGCCCTGATTGTTTACGACCGATTGCGCGGCCAGATGTTCCGGCGCGGGAATGTAAAATTCACGATCAAGGATCGAATAGCGCGCGGAATATTCATTCACATTCGCGGTGCGGTGACGGATCCATTGGCGGGCCACGAAGACGGGCAGTTTGATGTGAAACTTGACCTCGCACATCTCAAACGGGGTGGAATGCCAGTGGCGCATGAGGTAGCGGATCAGGCCGGTGTCGTTTTGGACGGCCTTGGTGCCCTTGCCATAGGAGACGCGGGCGGCCTGTGTGATGGCGGCGTCATTGCCCATATAATCGATGACGCGGATCAGGCCGTGGTCGAGCACCTCATGTGCCTTGTAGAGGTGGTTTTCCATCCCCGGACTGACGGCGCGCAGTGTGGGTTGGCTGTGTTGGCGGAGGTCGTCAATTTCGGCTTGCTGCTCGGGCGAAAGTGGCATTTGCTGTCTCTGATATTACGAATTGGGCCCACTATATGTGGTGGTGAGACTTTGTCAAAGCGCAAAATAGACTGGGTTTTATGGGCCTTGGATCAGATATGGTGGCAAGCGCGGGCTGCGGTGTTTGGCGCGGGCTTTGTGGTGGCGATTTTGGCGAGTGCGGCGCTGTGGAATGCGGATTGGGCCGTGGCGCGGACGGATGCGCTGTTTGTGTTTGGGGTTTTGGGGCTGGTGGCGATGTTTGCGCTGGGCTGGAACGCGTTGGGGGATGCGCTGCCGATTGGGGCGGTGTTTTTGGCAGGCGTTGTGTTGGAATGGCAGCGCACGGGGGCTGGGGCTTGGGCGTATGAGGCAGGTGGCGTGCTGCAGTTCGGGCAAAAGCCGCTGTTTGTCGGCTTCATGTATGCCGCTGTGGGGAGTTACATTATCCGGTCATTGCGATTGAAGGCGCTGATGGTCACGGGGATGCCCGCGATCTGGATCGGACTTGGCGCGGGTGCGGTGATTTACGGGTCGTATTTTCTTTCGCTGCCCAGTTGGGTGAGGCCGCTGTTGCTGACCTTTGTGGTGATCGTGTTTTCCGGTGCACGCGTGCGGTCGCCATCGGGGTCGTGGCTCTATGTGCCTGTGGCGCTTGCGATGGCGGCGGTTCTGTTATGGGTGGCGGAAAACGTAGGGACTTTTACGGGGACGTGGTCCTATCCGGGGCAAGGCGCTTATGAGTTCGTGAGCCTGTCAAAGATCGGGGCGTGGTTTTTGCTGCTCAATGTGTGTTTTTTGCTGGTGATTTATCTGGGACCGGGTGATTTACGCCGACACCGAGAGGGAACCGATGCGAGCAGTCCTTAAACGCCTAGATGCAGAGCTGACCGAGGCGCGTGCGCGGGGCATGGCGGTTCTGGCGGCGATCTCTTTTCTTATCATCATGGGATGGGTCGGATATCTGACTTTCTTTGTGCATTGGGGCGAGACGTATAAATACGGGTATGACTTTTCCTCGTTTTGGGCGGCGGCAAAATTGGCGACCGTCGGTAACGCGGAGTGGGCGTTTGACATAGAGGTTTTTGATCCGCTTCAGGATTTGGCTGCCAAATCCTCGGGCGTACTTTATTGGCATTATCCGCCGACATTTGTGGCGCTGATTTACCCGCTTGGCCATGTGTCCCCCGGTGCGGCATTGGCGTGGTTTACGGTGCTCACGGTTCTGGTCTGGGGCGTCACAGTTTACATCATGATCGACACAAAGAGCTGGATCGAGCGTTTGCCGGTTTTGCTGTGTCCAGCACTTTACATGACCATCATCGGTGGACAGAACGGCGCGTTCACCGCAGCCCTTTTGTGC
>JBCBNR010000448.1:0-2379 GCA_039821665.1 Pseudomonadota bacterium | reverse complement strand
TTCAGTCAGAAGAAGCGCGCGAAGTGACCGCCGCGGTTTTGACCGTCGAGGACTATGCCACGGGCATCGAGGTCACCCAGGAAGATCTGGAAGCGGAATACGAGGCGCGGCGCGAGCTGTTCGACCAGCCCGCCCGGCGCATCGTGGACAGGTTGGTCTTTGCAGATGACGCAGCGGCCCAAGCGGCCAAAACCCGCATCGATGCAGGCGAGACAACCCTTGCTGATCTTGCCGCCGAGCGGGGCCTGAGCGCGCAAGACATCAGCCTCGGCGCTGTGGGCGAGCAAGACCTGGACGGTGACGCACGCGAACAGGTGTTCGCACCGCAAGCCCCTGGCCTTGTGGGTCCTGTCGCCTCGTCCCTTGGTCCTGCTCTGTTCCAGATCAACGCGGTGATCCCCGCCCGGGTCGTACCGCTGGAGGATGTGGAAGACATCCTGCGCCAGTCGATTGCCACGATCCTGGCCGAGGACGAGATCGCCGACCTGATCGACGAGATTGACGATCTGGTCGCCGGTGGCGCCACGATCGAGGAAGTGGCCGATGAAAGCGCATTGGTGCTGAGAACCTTTTCGGTGACCCAAACGCCCGGCGATGGCGTGCTTGCGGACGGTAGTTTCCGCCAAGAGGTGTTCACGGCCGACATTGGCCAAGAACGGGATCTGATCTCGCTCGACGATGGGGGGCTGGCTGTGGTCCGGGTGGATGGGATCACCCCGCCTGCCCGCTTGCGGTTGGAGGCTGTGCGCGATGATATTGCCGCCAGCCTGACGGCCCAAGCCGCCCTTGGTGCGTTGCGCGACACAGCAAATGCGCTTTTGGGGGCCATGTCCGATGGCCAATCCTTTGCCACAGCCGCCGCAGCCGCGGGCCATAGCGTGCAAACCACCCCGACACTGACACGCAATGACCAGGCCCCCGGCCTCGATACCGATGTGATCGCCCAAGGCTTTGATCTGTCGTTGAACCAAGCCACCGTGCTGGAGGTGGGCGACAGCCTTGTGGTTTTGCACGCGGATGACATTACACCCTTCGATGCTGATGCTGCGCAAAACGAAGGCCTGCGCGACCAAGTTCTTCAGGCTTTTGCCCAGCAGCGGGCAAGCGATCTGTTCGGGTCCTACCTAACGGCCGTGCAGGCCAGCACACCGATCCGTGTGAACGACCAACTGATCACCGAGCTTTTGGACTATTACCGCTAGGCCATGCGCACCTCACCCGAGTTTCCCGCCTTCGAGGACGCCTACACCGCAGGCCATCACCAAGTGGTGTGGACCCGTTTGGTGGCGGATCTCGACACGCCCGTGTCTTTGATGCTCAAACTGGCCCAGGCCCGGCCCGACAGCTTTATGCTTGAAAGCGTGACCGGGGGCGAGATTCGGGGCCGCTATTCGGTGATCGGTATGAAGCCCGATCTGATCTGGCGGTGCCGGGGCGAGGTGGCGGAGATCAACCGCTCTGCCCGGTTCGATGCTGACGCCTATGAGGCCGACAGCCGCGACCCGCTGACATCGCTGCGCGCGATCCTCGAAGAAAGCCGGATCGATCTACCGGCTGAGATCCCGGCCATCGGCGCGGGTCTGTTCGGCTATCTGGGCTATGACATGATCCGCCTGGTAGAGCATTTGCCAGACGTAAACCCCGACCCGTTGGGCCTGCCCGACGCGGTGATGATGCGCCCCACGGTGGTGGCCGTGGTCGATGGGGTGAAGGGCGAGGTCACCGTTATCTCGCCGGTTTGGCACCAACCGGGCGTGCCCGCGCGCGCGGCCTATGCCCAAGCGGCCGAGCGTGTGATGGACGCCGTGCGCGACCTCGATCGCCCTGCCCCGATGGAGACACGGGATCCAGGCGAGGCCGCGGAACTGCCGGAGCCCGTGTCGAACACCACCAAAGAGCGCTATTTCGAGATGGTCGAAGAGGCCAAGGATCTGATCCGCGCGGGCGACATTTTTCAAGTGGTCCCCTCCCAACGCTGGGCGCAGAAGTTCCCACAACCGCCCTTTGCGCTCTACCGCGCGCTCAGACGCACAAACCCGTCGCCCTATATGTTCTTTTTCAACTTCGGCGGGTTTCAGGTGGTGGGCGCAAGCCCCGAGATCCTAGTCAAAGTGAAAGACGGCACCGTCACCATCCGCCCCATCGCAGGCACCAGACCCCGGGGCAAAACGCCCGAGGAGGATCTGGCGTTGGAGGAAGATCTGCTGGCCGATCCAAAAGAGCGGGCAGAACATCTGATGCTGCTCGATCTTGGGCGCAACGATGTGGGGCGTGTGGCCAAGATCGGCTCGGTCACACCCACGGACCAGTTCATCATCGAGCGGTACAGCCATGTGATGCACATCGTCTCGAACGTCGAGGGTGCGTTGACCAACGAGC
>JBCBNR010000447.1:0-2390 GCA_039821665.1 Pseudomonadota bacterium | reverse complement strand
ATTGTAGAATACTCGGATCTCGCCGTCTCGGCCGCGCACGGCAAACAAGCTTTCGCCTGCGATGTCAAAGGCCACATAGTCGCCAGGCTCCGTCAGGTCCGAGGCATGGCAGCCAAACTGCCAAGTTTTGGCAAAGACCGTGTCTTGCTCGATCTCAAAAACCGCAGGGTCGGTGTAATAGCGCGCATCAAGCGATCGTATCGGTTCACTCATCGGTGCCCCCGTCATACAGGCCAAGGGAAAGGCGGCGTTTGTGAAAGGTCTCCACCCGGTCCACGATGGTGTCTGAGCCGACCGAGATCACAAAGGATAGCAAGGTTTCCAAAACCGCAAGCGTGCTAACGGACGAGGGGAAAAACTGCGGCGTTTCGCTGGAGATCAGAAAGGAATGATCGGCCGCGCGGATGATCGGGCTCGCCAGACTGTCGGACAGGGCAATGATCGTCAAACCCTGGTTGCGGGCGATTTGCACCGCTTCGACCACCTCGGTCCGGTAGGGTTTGGTGGTGATGGCGATCAGCACATCCTGCCGGTCCGCCCAGGCCAAATCGTCAATGGCGACCGAGCCGGGCTTGGGAATGGCGTGGAATTGCACCATCCCGGTGGAGGCAAGATAGGTGAAGTTCTGGGCGTTTGCCGTGTTCACGCCAACGCCCAAGGTAAAAACGTTGCGCGCGGCCCAAATCGCCTCTGCCGCGCGCTGAAAGTCCTGGGCCGCGTTTTGCTCAAACGTCTCTTCCACATTGCGCAGGGCCGACTGGGCCATGTCGGCATAGAGCTGCCCCAGATCCCCCGATCTGCGCATGTTCTGTAGCCAGCGCACCCGGTCGGGAAAATCCGCGCGCCCTTCGCGGATCGCCTCGCGAAATGGCTCGCGAAAATCATCATAGCCGTCAAAGCCTACTTGGCGGGCCATGCGCACCACGGTGTTAGGCTTGACCTTCGCGGCCCGGGCGATCTCGCGCACCGTGGACACACCCACATCGCGGGGGTTCTCTAACACATAGGTCGCGGCCTTGCGCGCCTCTGGGGTCAGCGCATCCAGCTCGCTGACTAGGCGGAGCAGCACCCGAGATGATACATCTGTGTCATTCATAATTGACTATGGTACATTTGTGTAATTAGCCTGTCGAGACATTTCCAACGGAGTCGCGCCATGTCAGAGGCACAGTTTCCAAACCAGGCCAAGGTCGTCATCGTGGGGGGCGGTATCATGGGCTGTGGCCTGGCCTATCACCTTACCCATGAGGGGTGGACGGATGTGGTTCTGCTGGAAAAGGCAGAGCTGACAAGCGGCTCTACCTGGCACGCGGCGGGGCAGATCACCCAATCGACCAGCAGCCTGGGCCTGGGCAAATGCGTGGATTACAACATCGGGCTTTATGCCGGTGGGTTGGAGGCAGAGACCGGACAGCCGGTCACCTGGCATGGCTGTGGCTCGTTCCGGCTTGCCTATACCGAGGACGAGATGGACTGGCTGCGCCATACCTTGTCCGTGGGCCAGGCGCTGGGGTTCAACATTGAACTGGTCTCACCCGCCCGGGTGGCAGAGTTGCACCCCTACTACAATCTCGATGGCGTGTTGGGCGCGCTGCACACCCCCGATGACGGCCATGTGGACCCGACCAACGTGACCATGGCCCTGGCGGCAGGGGCGCGCAAAAAAGGCGCAAGGATCATTCGCCAGTGCCGGGCCACCAACATCACCCAAGCCCCGGATGGCGCCTGGGTGATCGAGAGCGACAAAGGCACCATTACGGCTGAGCACGTAGTCAATGCGGGCGGGACCTATGCGCGCCAGATGGGCGAATGGTCCGGGCTGCAACTGCCCATGACCTCTATGACCCACCACTACTTCGTGACCGAAGACGTGCCCGAGTTTCGCGACCTGGACACCGAGCTGCCCGTCATCCGCGACGACCGCAAAGTGTCGGGTTATATCCGGATGGAACAGAAAAAAGGTCTGATCGGGATCTACGAGAAGGAAAACCCAAACTCCGTCTGGCACGATGCGTGTCCGTGGGACTACGAGAATTGGTTGTTCGAGGCGGATTACGACCGGGTCATGCCCTATCTGGAAGAAGCCCTTGTCCGTATGCCCATCTTTGCCGATCTGGGGATCGCCCGCGACGTGCACGGCGCAATCTCGCATCCGCCCGACGGCAACCCGCTGATCGGCCCCGCGCCGGGGGTGCGCAACTATTGGTGTTGCTGCGGCACCCAGATCGGCATCGGCTGGGGGCCGGGGCTGACGCGCGAGCTTGCGCGCTGGATGGTCCACGGCTCTGCCGACATCTCTATGCGCGAGTTTGACCCGCGCCGCTTTGGCCCCTACGCCACCAAGGACTGGCAGGTGACCAAGGCGCATGAGGATTAGTGCCTGCGCCACG
>JBCBNR010000446.1:0-2390 GCA_039821665.1 Pseudomonadota bacterium | reverse complement strand
CGAGAGTATTCCTGTTCGGTCTGCCGGAACACATCCGCATAGGACAGAGCAATTGGCGCTTGTGGGTCGTTGTAGGGCATATCCATCACATGATCGATGCCCAGCACATACATCGCCAACCGCTCCAACCCATAGGTCAGCTCGCCCGCCACGGGCTTGCAATCATGCCCGCCCACCTGCTGGAAATAGGTGTATTGGCTGACCTCCATGCCGTCGCACCACACTTCCCAGCCCAAACCCCAAGCGCCCAAAGTCGGGCTTTCCCAATCATCCTCGACAAACCGAATGTCGTGCAGCGCCATATCGATGCCGATCGCCTCTAGCGAACCAAGGTAAAGCTCTTGGAAATCAGGGGGGCTGGGTTTGATCAAAACTTGGTACTGATAGTAATGCTGCAAACGATTGGGGTTCTCACCATAGCGCCCATCCGTGGGCCTGCGCGATGGCTGCACATAAGCAGCCGCCCAGGGTTTGGGCCCCAGCGCCCGCAAGGTCGTCGCGGGGTGGAACGTGCCCGCCCCCACCTCCATATCATAGGGCTGTAAAATCGCGCAGCCCTTCGAGCCCCAATAGGTGGCCAGGCGCAAGATAATCTCCTGGAATGACCGGGGGGCCGTGGTGCTCATGGGTAAACCTCGAATGCGTCTGGGCCCCTCTTAGGCAAGGGGCCAGCAGGGGTCAACGGGCCCGGGTGTCGCGAGGTCAGTCGATCAACTCGTGGCGCTGGTCCATTCGGCCCTGGGCCTGGGTCACCCACAGGCTGATCACGTCCAAGGGCACCTTGGACCCCAGTTTGGCATGGATCCAGCGCTGGTCACTCTCGGTCCAGGCGGCCACTTGATCGAAGTGGAAAACCCCCAACTGGTGCAGGGCGGCTTCCGACGGAGTTGCACAACCCGCCAGCAAAGACAGCGGATCAGCCCCCCCTTGGCGCGCCTGGTCCAACAGGGCCGGAGGGTGCGCGTCAGCCACCGGCGGTGGGGGCGTCGGCGCGGGCTGCTTTGCAGGTGTGTCCGACGACGCCTCATAGCTGGGGTAATAGCGGTGCGGGGCGACCAGCGCCTCGGACATCACCGCATCCAAATCCGCGCCAAGCGCGACCACCTCGGCCGATTTCTCGGCCAGTTGGGTCTGCGCACGGTCGAGGGCGACCCGCAACTCCGCCACCTCCTCCAACAACTGGGGGTCTTGCATGACCATTGGCTCGGCGCTTTGCACCTGCTCGCCAGGATTCGGCGTTTGAGGGAGGTGGGAGACTGCCCACTCGGCCACATCCTTAGTAGGTTGGGTGCCAGCGCGGCGCAGGCGCAGCCACATCACTGCGCCCCCCAGCACAACACCAAGGGCAAAGCCCAATATTGCCGCAAACCCCGTCATCGCACACACCCCCAAGCACCACACCCCAAACAGGTAGTGCGATTCGTGGCGTGGATAACAGAGAGCCGGGGGGTGTTCGCGGTGATCGGGGCGAAAGCGCCACGCAATTCATCAGGTTTGCGCGCGCCGCGCGATCAATGGGGACGCTCTTCATCCCCAGGCTGATCGCTTGGCGAGCCATCGCGTTTGGCGGCATGGCGAACAAACTGCTGCGCTTGCTCTACCCAACTGTCGCGCGACACCCGCCCGCGAAAGCCTGGTAGGTTTTCGTCTACCCAGGCCACCTCTTGCGCGCTCCATGCGGCGATCTGGTCGAAGTGGAAATAGCCCATGCGGTGCAGCAGCGCTTCCAAGGTCTCTCCCACGCCGTGGATTTGCTTGAGATCATCGGGCGCGTTGCCCCGCGCCACCGCAAGGGTCAGCGGTTGCGTGGCGTGCAAATGCTCGTTGCGGCCCATTGCGCCGGTGCCTTGGGCGGAAAACGCGGACACTCGGGTCACGGGGGCCACCAACACTTCGGCTTGCGCTGCGTTCAAATCCGCCTCCAACGCTGCGATCTGGGCGTCGCGCGCCGCAATCGTCTGGGACATCTCATCGACCGTTTCGCGCAGGCGTTGTGCTTCGCCCGCCGCGATTTGGCTGGGTAGGTCTGGCGAGGTGACCGGAGGTGTGGGCGGCGCGCCCTCTTGTAGCTCATCCGAGGTCACAGGGGCCGCAGGCACTGCAAACGTTCCATCGCCTCCCTCGCGCTCGGTCAAGCTGTGCGGTATCGCGCGTCCAGGCCTGCGCCATCGACCGCAGAAAAACCCCGCCACGAAAAGCAACAAACCCGCCCCAAGGCCAAGTGCCATCTCAAGACCCGAAAAGCTCACGTTATCTGTCTCACTTCAAACCGCTGCCTGACCTTTCATACATCAGACCTAGGCATTCCTAAGGCGCACAAAAGACCGATGGCTTAAGCATCGCCCTTGCCCGGACGCGCCCAAAGCAGCGTCGGTCCGTGGCGCGCAAAG
>JBCBNR010000445.1:0-2408 GCA_039821665.1 Pseudomonadota bacterium | reverse complement strand
GACATCTGGGCCACCCGTGGCGATGGCACGGGGCTGTTCAAAACCCGACTGACGGGGGTTGCTGTGCCCGACATAGCACCTGTGCCCTTGCCCGCCTCTGCCCTGATGCTGGGGGCGGCACTTGTGGGGCTGATGCGCTTTGCGCGCAAAACAGCCTGACCCGGACCAGGGCCCGCGATCATGCGGGCCTTGGCGGGCTGGTCACTGCGTCCAGCGCACATCTGTAAGGTCGTTGGCCTGGGTGGGAGAGTTTTCCCACAGGCCTTCGATGCGCACATCCGCCACGCCGGTCTTGGCCAGTTGGAACAGATAGCCGTTCACGTAATCCGCCGCGATCCGTTCTTGCAGGGCTTGCATCACGGCCACCCGGTCTTGCTCGTCCGTCATGGCCCCTAGGCCCTTCACCAAGGCTTGGACCACGGGGTCATCATACTGGAAGTAATAGTCTGGCCGGGCGTAGATGCCGATATCCATAGGCTCGGTATGGCTGACGATGGTCAGGCCATAATCCTTGCCGCGAAACACCTCTTCCAGCCATTGCGACCATTCCAGGTTGGTGATCTGAGTTTCGATCCCCACCGCGCGCAGTTGCGAGGCGATAATCTCCCCGCCGCGCCGGGCGTAAGAGGGCGGTGGGAGTTTTAGCGTGGTGGTGAACCCGTCTCCATACCCCGCCTCGGCCAACAACTGCTTGGCAAGCTCGGGGTCATAGGCGGACTGGTCGGTCAAATCCACATAGGCCGGATTGTGCGGGGCAAAATGGGTGCCAATGGGCGTTCCATACCCAAACATCGCGCCGTCGATGATCGCTTGGCGGTCAATCGCATGGGCCAGGGCCTTGCGCACCCGCACATCGTCAAAGGGCGGCTGTTTGTTGTTGGTGCTCAGGATCGTCTCGCCCTCTGTGGACCCGACGATCACGGCAAAGCGCGGATCAGCCTCGAACTGGGGCAGGTTCTCGGGCGCTGGGAACACCGGAAACGCATCGATATCGCCCGCCATCATCGCCGCAAAGGCCGCTGTTGGGTCCGAGATAAACTTGAAGGTCGCGGCCTCCAAGGTCACAGGCGCGCCCCAATAGTCGGGGTTGCGCACAATCTCGATGCGGTCGCCTTTGACCCATTCCAGCAGCTTGAACGGCCCGGTGCCATTGGGGGCAGTCTTTTCAGCCTCGGTGAAGCTTTCATCGACAATCACCGCGTCACCCCAGGCAAGGTTGAACAGCAGCGCCCCGGTGGGGGCGGTTAGCGTCACCTCGACGGTCAGGTCATCGATCACATTGACGCTGTCGATGGTCGCAAAAAGCGCCTTTTGCGCATTGGTACTGTCATCGGCCCGCGCCCGGTCGAGCGAAAATTTCACATCCGCCGCCGTCATCTCGGCGCCCGAGTGGTACGAGACCCCTTCGCGCAGGGTAAAGACATAGGACATCCCGTCCTCGGAGATGTCCCAGCGTTCCGCAAGCGCTGGCAAGATCGCCCCGTCCGAGCCAAAGCGGGTCAAACCTTCGTAGATATTGGCATAAACCACCTCGTCGATCGCAGCGGCGGCGGCGCTTGTGGGGTCTAGATGCGGTGGCTCCAACTGCATACCCAGCTTGATGTCGGACCGTTGGGCAAGGCCCGCTGTGGCGCTCAACACCATCGCACTTGCCAACAGAATTGCGTGTCTCATACCTACCCCTTTGTTGATGGCATCACGCCCAGGCCGTCGCATGTGGATAGAAATGCCCAAAACTTACCGCCCTGTCGATGGGTTTTGCGCATAATCTCCCTATGCTTTGGCAGTGCCCTTGTCTTCATTTGTGTCTTCATTGGCGCCCATGGCCCGTCAGCAGATCCACCAGGGCCGCACCCATCACCTGGGCCGCCTGCACCATATCCCCGATGCCCACCCATTCATCGGGCTGGTGGGCCAGGTCCAAAATGCCCGGACCATAGGCGATGCAGTTCTTCATGCGACCGATGCGATCGATGTGCTTTTGGTCATAGGTCCCGGGCGAGACGACGTAGTCCGGGTCCTTGCCCAAAACCGCGCCGATCCCACGCGCAACCGCCTGGACAACGGGCGCATCCCGCTCGGTCATGGTGGGGATCACCTCGTGCAGGTCGCGCAGCTCGTAGTCAAAGCCCGGGCGACGCCTGCGCACCCGTTCAAGCATATGCACGAACTCGTCTTTGACCTCGTCCAGATCCTCTTCGATCAAAAATCGCCGGTCGATGATCATGCGCGCGCTGTCGGGCACCACGGGTGCTGGGAAGCCGGTGAAATCCGGTGGCAGCTCCTCCTGCCCGCCATGCAGCGAGTTGATGTTCAGCGTCGATTGCTTGGCACCTTCGGGCACCACCGGCATGGCGGTGCGCTTTTCGGCCAGGGCTGGGAACAGCGTCTCCTCCATCTCTTGAAGG
>JBCBNR010000444.1:0-2419 GCA_039821665.1 Pseudomonadota bacterium | reverse complement strand
GCATGTGGTCGTCACCACGATCACCGCAAAGCCAAACCACAGGATATTGTCGAGGCACAAACACGCCATCTGACCAGAGCGTGGCATGTTCGAGCGAAACTCCGAAAAGCTCAGATGCGTGCGCAGACGCACGTTATAGGACGCTCCAAACCACGCCATGATCATAAACAAAAGCGGCGGAATGGTCGTGGACCAGGGTTGCTGGCTGGAAAAGATAAACCGGTCAATAACCCCTTGGAAAATGATGTAAGCGATGGCGAGGTAGCTGCCGACCATAATCGTGCGCTCCAAATGGCGCTCGATGAAGGGCACAGCCCGGTAGATCAGATAGATCACAAAGCCACCCAGGGCCGTGAACACCGTGCCCACATACCAGGCCGCATTGCTGCGCAGCGCTGTGCGGATCTCGAAGCTGTCTTGCGTGGCAAGCGCCGAGAAAATCGCACCGATATCGGATACCAAGGACATACGCCCCCTCCCCCGTCTCGACCGATTTCATTCGGTCAGTTTTGTTTGTTGAAAAAACCGGCCCCAAGCGGGGCCGGTCAAAGTGGTTGGGGCAGGCCTTAGCCCTTCCACCAACGACGTGGCTCGACATTTTCCGCGAGCATGTCTTTGGGGATCTCACGCGCAACGTCGTAGATCTCTTGATAGGTGTCGAGACCACCGGCCCAGCCGTTGATCCGCTCACGCCAGGCTTCCCAAAGCTGAGGCTGGAACTCGGGCGAGCACATTTCCTCGGCTTTGCGCACCTCTGCGTCGGACAGCGTGGCCATACGCACGTTGTTCTGGGCAAAGATGGTGTTGGGCAGCTGAGGCGTCGAGAAGCCAACAGTGTTGACCAGGGCAGCCTCGTTCGCGGCCTGAACGTGGGTTTGGGTCCAATAGGCGGACTCCAAAACCGCATCCTGCAACTCGCCCGACAGGCTGTCGAAGGTGCTGGCCGTCATCGCCGTGTGCTCGGTGCCGCAGAAGAAGCGCAAGTCAACACACTGGCTGACCACCGGGCTCATGTTGGCATAGGCCACAGCGGACGCCCAGGTCTCAGCCCCGTCGATCAGACCCTGCTTAAGGCCGTCCAACGTCTCTTCCCAAGCCACAGGGACAGGGTTGAGATTCAGCGCCTGCATCGCGATCCGGCCCAACTGGGTGCCGGTGACGCGGTTTTTGGTGCCGAACAGTTGCTCGATGGAGGTGACCGTCGGCTTGTCTTCCCAGGACAGACCCAGCTGGATGCCCCGAAGCTCCGCATGGGAGAACAGGAATTTCAGGCCGTGACGCTTTTCAAACGGGTCACGCAGCACTTCCTGCGACTTCGGATGGTATAGGAAGTGGTACTGGGATGCCCGCGATGGGAACATGTAGGCATAGTCCAGCACGTTGAGATACGGCGCACCACCAGCGGAGTTCTGGGTGGAGGCGGCATAGATGTCGACGATGCCCTGCTGGGCTTTCTCGACGCAGGACAGCTGACCGCACAACTGGTTGTTGCCGATGAACTCGATCCGGATCTCACCGTCGGTGCGGGCTTCCAGATCGCGCGAGAACTCGAGGGTCCCTGCGCGCTCGATCAGCATGTTTTGGGCGTTGAAGCCGGCGGCGCCAAACTTCAGCGTGTGCTTCGCGGGCTTGGAGAAGCGACGCTCATAGGTGCTCTCCACGGCCTTGGCGAGCGAGGCAAAGGTCATCGCCCCGCCGAAGCTGCCTGCCGCCAACAGTGTCGAGCTAAGCCCGAACTGCCCCGTCAGTTTCATAAGATCACGCCGCGATATACGGCTGAGATTTTGTTTCAATCCCATTGCATCCTCCCAGATCTTTGTTTTTTGAGACGTTATGTCTCATCCCACATAGCCTCACAAATTCTGTTCGCACAATACACAAATTTCACCCCGCCAACCGCAGCGACGGGTTTTGTCGCGCGCTCCCTTTCGAAAGAAGGGGCTTTGGGCCCGTGAAATGGCGAGGGTCCCTGCGAACCTATCCATGCGACTAGTGGGCGGCCATGACATCATGACGCTGCGGGGCGCGCAGATTGTGCTTTTGGGTATGGATGCGAACAGTTTGACACGAAACCACCGTAGTGCGGTTCGTCATTCAACCATGATTAACCAAGAGGGTATGGGCACTCAATCAACGGAGAAATTTATGAAATCCCCCCTCTTTGCATTGGTTGCCGTTGTGTGTGCCTTCGTGTTTGGCACGGCACAAGCGTCAACAACAGCGACTGTAAACGGTGTCGATTACGAGATCGAGTTCATCACCGGAACCTTCACCGAAAACCAAAGCCTGCTGGAAAGCCAGGTCTTCTTTGACGATGATCGCAGCCTGGCGGCAGCGTTGGCCACCGAGGTTTTCGGTGAAGGTTCCGGTGATGAACTCGATCTCGTAATCGACACCGTTTACAGTCGCTGTTGTTGAC
>JBCBNR010000443.1:0-2420 GCA_039821665.1 Pseudomonadota bacterium | reverse complement strand
TGATGCCGATCTTGCACGCACCCGGCGTGATCACGCCAGGGCAGTTGGGCCCGATGAGGGTGGAGGGAGAGCTTTCGAGCGCGCGCTTCACGCGCATCATGTCCATCACTGGAATGCCTTCGGTGATGCAAACGATCAGCTCAAGCTCGGCATCAATGGCCTCTAGGATCGCATCCGCCGCGAAGGGCGGGGGCACATAGATCGCCGTGGCCGTGGCGCCGGTGGCACCTTTGGCCTCGTGCACCGTGTCAAAGACCGGCAAACCGATATGGGTGGTCCCACCTTTGCCGGGGGTAACCCCCCCCACCATCTGGGTGCCGTAGGCCACCGCTTGTTCGGTGTGAAAGGTGCCCTGGCTGCCAGTCAAGCCCTGGCAAATCACGCGGGTGGTTTCATCGACGAGTACAGCCATCGATCAGGCCCCCTTTACTGCGGTTACGATTTTCTCGGCGGCGTCGGCCAGATTATCCGCGGCGATCACCGCAAGGTCCGAGCCGTTGATGATGGCTTTGCCTTCATCCACATTCGTGCCTTCCAGCCGCACCACCAGGGGCACTTTAAGTCCCACCTCTTGGACAGCGGCGATCACGCCTTCCGCGATCACATCACAGCGCATGATCCCACCGAAGATGTTGACCAAAATGCCTTTGACCTGGGGGTCGGATGTGATGATCTTGAACGCTTCCGTCACCTTTTCCTTGGTAGCCCCCCCGCCCACATCAAGGAAGTTCGCAGGCTCCGAGCCGTACAGCTTGATGATGTCCATGGTGGCCATGGCAAGGCCCGCGCCGTTCACCATGCACCCGATTTGCCCGTCGAGCGCGATGTAGTTGAGGTCGAACTTGGAGGCCGCAAGCTCCTTTGGGTCTTCTTCCGTCTCGTCGCGCAGGCTTAGGATGTCCGGCTGGCGGTAAAGCGCATTGCCGTCAAAGCCCATCTTTGCGTCCAGGCACATCAGGTCGCCGCCCTCGGTTACGATCAGCGGATTGATCTCCAACATCTCCATGTCCTTTTCCAAGAACAGGCGGTAGAGCGTGCCGATCAGCTTGACGCATTGCTTGACCTGGCCCCCTTCGAGGCCCAGTGCAAAGGCAACCCGGCGCCCGTGATAGCCCGAAATGCCGGCCGCTGGATCGACCGAGAAGCTGAGGATTTTTTCAGGCGTGGATTCCGCCACCTCTTCGATGTCCATTCCCCCTTCGGTGGAGCAGACAAACGAGACACGCGAGGTTTGGCGGTCCACCAGCAAGGCAAGGTACAGCTCGCGCGCAATGGCGGAGCCTTGCTCGATATAGACCCGGCCCACCTGTTTGCCCGCAGCGCCCGTCTGCTTGGTCACCAGGGTGCGGCCCAGCATCTTTTCGGCCTCATGGGCCGCGTCTTCAACGGATTTGGTGATGCGCACGCCACCGCCCTCGCCCGCTTCGGCCTCTTTGAAGGTGCCCTTGCCGCGACCGCCCGCATGGATCTGGGCTTTGACAACCCAGACCGGGCCATCCAGCTCGCCCGCTGCGGTTTTCGCCTCTTCGGCGCGCAGCACGGCGCGGCCCTCGGAAACCGGCGCGCCATATTCCGCCAACAGCTTCTTGGCCTGGTACTCGTGGATGTTCATCGGCTGTCCCCTGTCCGTTTGGGTGGGGCGGTTCGGCCTATCAGACCGTTCTGCGCGCCCTATCTATCGATGTATTGCACTTGACGCGAGACTGCCAAGCCCTAGCAGGGGTTACAACTTGGGAATCTAAGATTTGTGATCACAGCAAAAAATACTGTGATCACAAATTTTGCGACACGGGCGTGACCCACCGGTCAGAGCGCTGGTGTGCCAAGGGTTGCCGCAACAGGGCCTGGACTAGCCGCGCCCCAGGAATGGCATGGTCGTGGCCATCACGGTGACAAAGGGGATGTTCGCCTCCAACGGCAGGCTGGCCATGTGCAGAACCGTGCGGGCCACATCCTGTGGGTCCATCACCGCCTCCACCTTCACCGAGCCATCGGCCTGGGGCACGCCTTTGGTCATGGCCTGGGCCATCTCGGTCAGCGCGTTGCCGATGTCGATCTGACCCGCCGCAATGTTAAAGGCACGCCCATCCAAGGCGAGGGTTTTGGTCAGGCCCGTGATCGCATGTTTGGTGGTGGTGTAGGGCGCCGAGCCCGGGCGCGGGGCGTAGGCCGAGACCGAGCCGTTGTTGATGATCCGCCCGCCCTGGGGGTCTTGTGCGCGCATCTGGCCAAAGGCCGCCCGGGCGCACAGATACGAGCCTGTGAGGTTCACGTTGAGCACGTTGAACCAAGTCTCGAGCGGGATCTCGTCGATCATCTGACCAGGGGCGCCCATGCCTGCATTGTTGAACAGCACGTCGATGCGCCCGAAATGCTGGGCGATCTTGGCAAATGTCGCCTCGACCTGATCGGGCTGGGTC
>JBCBNR010000442.1:0-2433 GCA_039821665.1 Pseudomonadota bacterium | reverse complement strand
CTGGGCCGCCGCCCGCAGGAGCTTTCGGGAGGGCAGCAGCAGCGCACCGCCCTTGCCCGCGCCATCGCCAAAGAAAGCCGCGCGGTGTTCTTGGACGAGCCACTGGCGAACCTGGATTACAAGCTGCGCGAGGAGTTGCGCGAGCAATTGCCCGAGCTTTTCGCAGGCCGCGGCGCGGTTGTGGTTTATGCAACCTCCGAGCCGGAGGAGGCGCTGCTGTTGGGCGGCAAAACCGCGTTGATGCAAGACGGGGCCGTCGCCCAGTTTGGGCCCACGGCCGACATTTACCGCGCGCCCCAGACGCTGACGGCCGCCCGCATCTTTTCCGACCCGCCCATCAACATTGCCCGGATCACCAAATCCGGCGACCAGGCGCGGTTGTCCACCGGGGCGGCTTGGACGCTGGACGCAGGGCAATCTGCGTTGGCAGATGGCACCTACCATATCGCTGTTCGTCCCCATCACGTGGCTCCGCTGAAAGGACATGGCGCAACTGTGCCCCTGGTGGGCGTGGTCCAGGTGACCGAGCTTAGCGGCTCGGAGTCGAGCGCCCATTTCGCCTTGGGCGAGGACAGTTGGGTGTCGCTCGCACCGGGTGTGCACCCCTATGAGGTCGGCGAGGAGCATGCGTTTTATCTGGACCCCAGCGCGTGCTTTTTGTTCGATGACAGCGGCGCGCGGGTGGCTTGAGAGATGGCGCAAATCACCCTTTCCAAGCTTAGACATTCCTATGTAGCCGACCCCAAAGGCCCGCAAGACTATGCGCTGAAAAACATCGATTTGACCTGGCAAGACGGCGGGGCCTATGCGCTGTTGGGCCCGTCGGGATGCGGCAAATCCACCTTGCTGAACCTAATCTCTGGGCTGCTGGCCCCCAGTGAGGGCAAGATCCTGTTCGACGATCAAGACGTGACCCAGCTGCCACCTGACCGGCGCAACATTGCACAAGTGTTTCAGTTCCCGGTGATCTACGACACGATGACAGTGCGCGACAACTTGGCGTTTCCGCTGAAAAACCGCGGCGTTGCGCCCGCCAAGATTGCCGAGCGGGTGCGCGAGATTGCGGATTTGCTGGATGTCACCGAAATGTTGGACGTGCGCGCGCATCATTTGGCACCGGACAACAAGCAAAAGATCTCGATGGGGCGGGGTTTGGTACGGGACGACGTGAATGTGGTGATGTTCGACGAGCCGCTGACCGTGATCGACCCCCATCTGAAGTGGAAGCTCCGCTCGAAGCTCAAAGAACTTCATCAGCGGGTCAAAGCGACAATGATTTATGTCACCCATGATCAGACCGAGGCGCTGACCTTTGCCGATCAGGTCGTGGTGATGCAAGACGGCGAAGTGGTGCAGATCGGCACCCCGGTGGAGCTGTTCGAGAGACCCGCCCACACCTTTGTGGGGCATTTCATCGGCTCGCCTGGGATGAATATCCTCAAAGCGCAGGCCTCAGGTGGGGTGGCCTATCTGAGGGATACGGCGATTGCCCTTGAAGGGGCAGTGCAGGGCGGCGATGGCGCGATCGAGATCGGTGTGCGCCCTGAGTTTGTGCGCCTGGGCGATGCGGGCCTGCCTGGCACCGTGACCAAAGTGTCCGATGTGGGTCGGCACGCGGTCGTGGACGTAATGCTGGGCGAAACCCGGATCAAGGCCACGGTGGAGGGCTCGCCGCCGGCCCAAGGGGCTGCTGTGAAGGTGAGTTTTGAGCCTGCCCAAACCCGCGCCTACCGTGATGGTTGGCTGTCTACCGAGGTGCGCCCATGAAGACCACCAATCAACGGGCCTGGTTCTTTGTCCTTCCGGTTTTGCTGCTGGTTGCGTTCAACGCGCTGGTGCCGATGATGACGGTGGTCAATTACTCGGTGCAAGAGACCTTTGGCGACAACCTGTTTTTCTGGCAGGGCATGGATTGGTTTGTGCAGCTTTTGCGCTCGGACCGGTTTCATGCCGCTTTGGGACGGCAGTTTTTGTTTACGGGCATCATTCTGGCCATCGAAATCCCCTTGGGCATTCTGATCGCCCTGTGCATGCCCCGCTCTGGGCCTTGGGTGTCCGTGTGCCTGGTGCTGATGGCGCTGCCCATGCTGATCCCTTGGAACGTTGTGGGGGCGATGTGGAACATCTTCACGCTGCCCGATATCGGCCTGTTGGGCTTTTTCATGAACCATACCCTGGGCCTGAACTACGACATGACCCAAGATCCCTTGGCCGCCTGGATCACCATCATCGCGATGGATGTCTGGCATTGGACCTCGCTGGTGGTGCTATTGGCCTATGCGGGCCTCGTATCAATCCCAGATGCGTATTACCAAGCCGCCAAAATTGACGGCGCCTCGAATTGGAGCGTGTTTCGCTATATCCAATTGCCGAAGATGAAGACCGTACTGACCATCGCGATCCTGCTGCGCTTTATGGACAGCTTTAACATCT
>JBCBNR010000441.1:0-2443 GCA_039821665.1 Pseudomonadota bacterium | reverse complement strand
CAATCGTGCAAAGCGCGGGCGGCTTTTCGTTCGTTCTGCCCGTGCTCTTGCCCGGACAGACCCTCAGCGTCAGCTATGACGCGCTGTACGGCCCCAGTGTGACCCAGCCTTTCGTGGACAACACCGCGACGGTGACCTTCGACAGTGTGCCAGGCGACGATCCCAACAACCCGGGCCGCTCGGGCGAGGTGGAGGACACCCATACCTTTACCCTGGTGCCCACGGACGTCCCCTCGCCCATCGCCAGCACCGGCTCGGGCCTGTTGTCCGACAATCTGGGCATCGATGACGCACGGTTCCGCCCGGTGTTGGAGATTGATCCAATCTACTCGGGCACAGCCGAGCCCGGCGCGAACGTAACGATCGAGTTGGTGCGCCAAGACGGACGAGAGGCGTTCTCGCGCTTTATCCTGGCGGATGCGGGCGGCCATTGGATCGCAGTCTTCCCCGAGGTGACGGTTGGGGACACGGATGATGAATACGGCAAACTTTACGAGAACAAGCGCCTGTTCTCTGCGCCGGAGACCCGGACCGAGCGGGCCATGGCCGAACGCGCGGTGACCGTTGGCACCGATCTCTTTGACCAAGCCTACAACATCAATCTGACCCAGGAGCGGCCTTCGACCCTGCCCCAAAGCGAGGGCATGTTCAACGCGCGCACCTTCTACGCCACAAGCCACTTCCATCAGCCCTTCGGCACCACCGATGTGCTGCGGGTTGACGAGGTGTTCGAGAACACCGCTGGCCTGACGGTCGAGCGGCTGTATGAGGCAACGCGCAACCCGCTAGGCGATGGCCTGAACCGGTTCAACTTCGAGTTTCTGTCCGGTCAGACAGCAACCGTGGGCCGGGGCAACTAGGGCGCGCTAAGCCCGCTTGACGGGCACGCACCTGGGCTATGATATCGTGCGACCCGGTGGCGGGCCCGCCACCGGGCAGCCCCCGCGCCGCGGACAGGGTGCAAAAGGCACATGTGGCAGCTTGTCACCGGGGCAGGTCGTCCCAGCGACAAAAGCGACGCTTGTGATGCCCCCGCCCCCCTCTACATGTCTGGCAACGACGATGCACGGAGGACCTGACGATGGAAATGGACGCTTTAATTCTAAGCCGGATTCAATTTGCGGCCAACATCTCGTTCCACATCCTCTTCCCAACGATTACCATTGCGTTGGGCTGGGTCCTGCTGTTTTTCAAGCTGCGCTTTAATGCAACCGGCGATGATCGCTGGATGGCGGCCTATAAGTTCTGGGTGAAGGTCTTTGCCTTGTCCTTTGGCCTGGGCGTGGTCAGCGGCATCACCATGAGCTTCCAGTTCGGCACGAACTGGCCCGGCTTCATGGAAAAGGTCGGCAATGTGGCGGGCCCGCTGCTGGCCTATGAGGTGCTGACCGCCTTCTTCCTTGAGGCAGCGTTCTTGGGCATTATGCTGTTTGGAGCCAGTCGGGTGCCCAATTGGCTGCACACCACCGCCACCTTCTTGGTCGCCTTCGGCACATCGATGAGCGCGTTTTGGATCCTTGTCCTGAACTCGTGGATGCACACCCCCGCCGGATATGAGCTGCGCGATGGCGTGATCTTTGCGACGGACTGGTGGGCGATCATTTTCAACCCATCCATGCCCTACCGCCTGGTCCACATGCTGCTGGCCAGCGGCCTGACGGTGGCCTTTCTGCTGCTTGGCATCTCGGCGGTGCGCAGGCTGTGGGGGGACGAAAGCAAAGGCGTTCGCCTGACCCTGAAAACAGGGGCCTGGATGGCCGCATTGCTGATCCCGCTGCAGATCCTTGCGGGCGACATGCACGGCCTCAACACGTTGGAGCATCAGCCCCAGAAGGTGGCAGCAATGGAGGCGAACTGGGAAACCCGGTCCAACGTGCCCCTCGTTCTGTTCGCCGTGCCGGATGAGGAGGCGCGCGAGAACCGCTTTGAGATCGCAATTCCCAACGGCGCGTCACTGATCCTCAAGCACAAGGCCGATGGCGTTGTGCCGGGTCTGAATGATTTCGTGGCCGAGGATGGGACCGTGATGCACCCGCCGGTGACACCCTTGTTCTGTCGTTCCGCGTCATGGTCGGTGTCGGCATGCTGATGCTGGTGGTCAGTTGGGCCACCGTCTTTGCCCTGTGGCGTCGCGGCGGGGTGGAGGGGCTGCACCCCTGGCACCTGCGCGGCCTGGTGGCGATGACCTTCTCGGGCTGGGTGGCGACGCTTGCGGGCTGGTACACCACCGAGATCGGGCGGCAGCCCTGGCTGGTGGACGGTGTTCTGACCACCAAAGAGGCGGTGGCGGACGTGCCGGCCCCCATGGTGGCCTCGACGCTGGTTGTGTATCTGCTCGTCTACGCCGTGCTGCTTGTGGCCTATATCACCGTGCTCTTTGGTCTGGCACGGCGCCATTCCAGCGAAGACCGGCGGATCCATTCCGGGGCGGCCCAAGTCGCCT
>JBCBNR010000440.1:0-2452 GCA_039821665.1 Pseudomonadota bacterium | reverse complement strand
CTGTCGGGGCGTGCGCATCAAAGTTGCCGGTGGTCGGTGCGGCGGTCATGTAGGTAGGCTAGGCGCCCTTGGGGATCATGCCTCCCTTGGACGCCAGGGAGGTTTTGGTTTGAACTCACGCGACGGCAATGCCCCGCTGAACGTCTTTGCGGTGCCCTTGGAAGGCCCTGGTGCGATGTGGATGATGCCCAAACCCAGAGCGGACAGTTTGGCAAAGGACATGGCCCAGCTTCGCGCGATGGGGGTGGAGCGGGTGCTGTCGCTTCTAGAGCCTTCGGAGGCAGAGGCGCTGGGCCTGAGCGGGCAGGCGAAAAGCGCGCAGGCCGCCGGTCTGATTTTTCAAAGCTTTCCCATCCCGGACCGGGGCGTTCCCGAGGCAGCGGCGTTTTTCGCCCTTATGGATGTTCTGCGCGCAGACCTGGCGGCGGGTGCGCGGCTGTTGGTTCATTGCCATGGGGGGATCGGTCGTTCGGGCTTGGTTGCCTGCGCGCTTGCGGCCCCTGCTGGGGCGCGGGCGCATGAGGTCATCGCCCATGTCTCGGCCGCCCGGGGCCTTGAGGTGCCCGAAACGCAGGCGCAGCGAGACTTGATTGCCCAGGCGCTTGCGCGCATCTGAGCGCCCATAAAAAAAGGCCCCGGTTGCGCGGGGCCTTTCAATCGCATCTTAGACGGAGGGTGCCGCTTTACGCGTCTTCGTCCGCCGTGATCTCTTCGCCAGTTTCCTGGTTGACCACTTTCATGGACAGCCGAACCTTGCCGCGATCATCAAAGCCCATCAGCTTGACCTTCACGTCCTGGCCTTCTTGCACCACGTCTTTGGGATGGCCCACACGCTCGTTGGACATCTGGCTGACATGCACCAGGCCGTCGCGCTTGCCAAAGAAGTTCACGAAAGCGCCGAAATCCATGATTTTGACAACCTTGCCGGTGTAGATCATGCCTTCTTCCGGCTCTGCCACGATGGCGTGGATCATACCGCGCGCCTTCTCGATGGCCTCGCCATTGGGCGAGGCGATCTTGATGGTGCCGTCATCGTTGATGTCCACTTTGGCGCCGGACGTCTCGACGATCTCGCGGATCACCTTGCCGCCCGAGCCGATCACTTCGCGGATCTTGTCTTGGGGCACCGTCATCGTCTCGATGCGCGGGGCGTGGGCGGAAAACTCGGTCCGGCCCTCGCTCAGCGCTTTGCCCATCTCGGACAGGATGTGCAAACGGCCGTCCTTGGCCTGGGCCAGCGCCTGTTCCATGATGGTCGGCGTGATGCCGGCGACCTTGATGTCCATTTGCAGCGACGTGATGCCCGCCTCGGTGCCTGCGACTTTGAAATCCATGTCTCCCAGGTGATCCTCGTCCCCCAGAATGTCGGTGAGAACGGCGAAATCCTCGCCTTCTAGGATCAGACCCATGGCAACACCGGCAACCGGTGCTTTCAGCGGAACGCCTGCGTCCATCATCGACAGGGATGCACCGCAGACCGTGGCCATAGAGGACGAGCCGTTGGATTCCGTGATCTCCGAGACCAGACGGATCGTGTAGGGAAAGTCCGTCGGTACAGGCAGAACCGCCTGAAGCGCGCGCCACGCAAGCTTGCCGTGGCCGATTTCGCGGCGACCTGGGCCCATCATCCGACCCGCTTCACCCACCGAATAGGGGGGGAAGTTGTAGTGCAGCAGGAAGTTGGAGCGGCTTTCGCCGTGCAGCGCGTCGATGATCTGCTCATCATCCCCGGTGCCCAAGGTGGTGACCACAAGGCCCTGGGTCTCGCCACGGGTAAAGAGGGCCGAGCCGTGGGTGCGGGGCAGCAAACCCACCTCCGACACGATCGGGCGCACGGTGGCCAGATCGCGCCCGTCGATGCGGGTCGAGGTCTTGATGATATCGCCGCGCACGACCGAGCTTTCGAGCTTTTTGATGGCCGCGCCGAGGTTCTTGTCCTCCAACTCGTCTTCGCTCAGACCCGCTTTGATGGTGTCGCGGGCCGCCGAGATCGCGCCTGTCCGCTCTTGCTTGTCAGTGATCGCAAAGGCCGCGCGCATCGCGTCTTCGCCCAGCGACTGCACCTTGGCATAAAGCTCGCCATACTCGGGTGGGCTGTAGTCAAACGGTTCTTTGGCGGCCTCGTCCGCGAAATCCAGGATCATGTCGATCACCGGCTGCATCTGATCGTGGCCAAACTTCACAGCGCCAAGCATTTCGGCCTCGGACAGCTCATAGGCTTCCGATTCCACCATCATCACCGCGTCTTTGGTGCCAGCGACGATCAGGTCCAGCCGTTGCTCGGGGTTGCCGCGCAGGCCATCCATGTCTTCCACGGCCGGGTTGAGGATGTAATCACCCTCCACAAAGCCTACGCGCGCACAGCCGATGGGGCCCAGGAACGGTGCGCCCGAGATGGTCAGCGCCGCAGAGGCGGCAACCATGGCCACCACATCCGGGTCGTTTTCCAGAT
>JBCBNR010000439.1:0-2457 GCA_039821665.1 Pseudomonadota bacterium | reverse complement strand
TTGGTAGCTGACAACCGCATAGGCCGCGGCGTGGGATTTGTTGAAGCCGTAATTCGCAAACTTGTCCAAAAGGTCCCAAACCTCTTGCGCCTTGGCCTTGTCCACACCGTTTTCGGCAGCACCTGCCAGAAACTTCGGCCGCTCTGCATCCATCGCCGCCTGGATCTTCTTGCCCATCGCCCGGCGCAACAGGTCCGCGCCGCCCAGCGAATAGCCTGCCATCTTTCGGGCAATCTCCATCACCTGTTCTTGGTAGACGATGATGCCTTGGGTCTCGTCCAAGATACTGTCGATAGAGGGGTGCAGGCTCTCGCGCTCCTCCTTGCCATTTTTCACCCGGCAGAATTTGGGAATATTCTCCATCGGGCCGGGGCGGTAGAGTGCCACAAGCGCAATGATATCCTCGATGCAATCGGGTTTCATCTGGCGCAAGGCATCTTTCATGCCCGAGCTTTCCACCTGGAACACCGCAACCGAATGGGCCTTGGCGTAGATCTCATAGGTCGCCGCGTCGTCCAGCGGGATCGCATTGATGTCCACCGCGATGCCGCGTTTGGCCAAAAGGTCCAGCGCACCCTGGATCACCGTCAGCGTCTTGAGACCCAGAAAATCGAACTTAACCAGCCCGGCTTGCTCCACCCATTTCATGTTGAACTGGGTCGCGGGCATGTCGGAGCGTGGGTCTTTGTAAAGCGGCACAAGCTGCTGAAGGGGTCGGTCACCGATCACCACACCGGCGGCATGGGTGGACGCATTTCGAAGCAGCCCCTCTACCTTGCCCGCATAATCGAGCATGCGGGCCACCACCTCCTCGGATTTGGCCTCCTCACGCAAGCGCGGCTCATCGGCGAGCGCCTTTTCGATGGACACGGGCTTGACCCCTTCCACCGGGATCATCTTGGACAGCCGGTCCACCTGGCCATAGGGCATTTGCAGGACCCGGCCCACATCGCGCACAGCCGCCTTGGACAGAAGTGCTCCGAAGGTGATGATTTGGGCCACCCGGTCACGCCCATATTTTTCTTGGACATAGACGATCACCTCTTCCCTGCGGTCCATGCAGAAATCAATGTCGAAATCGGGCATGGACACCCGCTCGGGGTTCAAAAACCGCTCGAACAGCAGACCATAGCGCAAAGGGTCAAGGTCGGTGATGGTCAAGGCATAGGCCACAAGGCTGCCCGCGCCCGAGCCGCGCCCGGGGCCCACCGGGATGCCCCTGTCTTTGGCCCATTTGATAAAGTCGGCCACGATCAAGAAATAGCCGGGAAAGCCCATATTTTCGATGATGCCCAGCTCGAACTCCAGGCGGTCTTGGTAGTCTTTGACCTCTGCCGCATGGGGGATGACGGCAAGGCGCGCGTCCAGACCATCCTTGGCTTGGCGGCGCAGCTCCTCCACCTCGTCTTCGGCAAATTTGGGCAGGATCGGATCGCGGGTATGGGCGCGCACAGCACAACGCCGGGCAATCTCCACCGTATTGGCAAGCGCTTCGGGCAGGTCGGCAAACAGGGTCGCCATTTCCGCCTGGGTTTTGAAGCAATGCTCCGCTGTCAGGTGGCGGCGCGGCTCTTGCTGGTCCACATAGGCCCCATCCGCGATGCACAAAAGCGCATCATGGGCCTCGAACATCTCGCGGTCTTTGAAATGCACATCGTTGGTCGCCACCAGGGGCAGGCCATGGGCATAGGCAAGCGCGATCAAACCCGGTTCGGTTGCGGCTTCCAGCGGGGTGCGCGTCTCGCCCCCTTCGGGATGGCGCTGGATCTCGATGTATAGGCGGTCGCCAAAGGCCGCCATCAACGGGTGCAGCACCGGGTCGGTGTCTTGGCCTTCTGCGATTAACTGGCCCAAAGGGCCCGCGGCGCCGCCGGTCAGGCAGATGACATCGCCCGCGGCCTGGGTCAGTTGGGCCAGCGTGACATGGGGCAGCGCGTCGCCCATTTCGAGATAGGACAGCGAGGTCAGCGCCATCAGGTTCTGATAGCCAGCTTCGGTCTGGGCAAGCAGCACCAGGGGCGCGCGACGCTTGGCCTCCGGGTCGAGCCCGAGGCTAACCTGGCAGCCCAAAATCGGCTGGATCCCCGCCTGGGCGGCACTTTCGGAGAACTCAAGTGCGGCGAACATGTTATCCGTGTCGGTGATCGCGACCGCTGGCATGGCGTCGGCACGGGCCAGCTTGGCCAGGTCTTTGACCCCGACCGCCCCTTCCAGCAGGGAATAGGGGGAATGGACACGAAGATGGATGAACCGGGGCGGGTGCGATGCAGTGCTCATGGGTCCAAGCCTATGCCAGGGGCCGCCTGTGGGAAACGACAAAACGCACGGCCCTCGGCCTGATCAGACGCGCCAAAAGGTCCCGCCGCGCCGCAGGCGCGGAGCGCCCCCGTTTGGGGGCGTGCACCGGGCCTGCCCGGTGCCGGGACCCTCTCGCCCCGATCAAAGGGCGCGCAAAGG
>JBCBNR010000438.1:0-2464 GCA_039821665.1 Pseudomonadota bacterium | reverse complement strand
GTCAACGCAGAACCTTCCCCCACGCCGGATGCGGGGCCTGCGCGCGCAAATCGGTCTGGTCTCGCAAAAACATAATTTGGTGCCACGCCTGTCGGTGCTCTCGAACGTGGTCCATGGGCTGTTGGGCCAGCATCCAGGCCCGCGCCACTGGAGCCATGCGCTGGCCCCTGCGGCGTCGCGCGCGGCCGCGATGGATGCGCTGGACCGGGTGGGCCTGGCAGAGTTTGCGGGCCGCAGGGCGGATCGTCTTTCGGGCGGGCAATCCCAACGGGTGGCTATCGCACGCGCGATCGTGGGCGCGCCAAAAGTGCTGTTTGCAGACGAGCCTTGCGCGTCCCTCGACCCATCGGCGGGCGAAGATGTGATGGAGCTGTTCTTTCGTTTGGTGCGCGACCAAGGGGTGACCGTGGTCTTTACCTCACACAACATCGAACATGCGCTGCGATACGGCGACCGAGTGTTGGGCCTTGCCCACGGGCGCATGCATCTGGACCGGGCCGCGTCCGCGCTGAGTGCGGCAGATCTGCGGGGGCTTTATGACTGAGATTGCCCTTCAGCGGTTCGAGCGGCCCTCCGCTTTTGCGTTTCTAGGTTATGTTGCGGGCCTGATGATCCTGTTTTGGTGCCTTGCAGGGGCAGGCTTTTCGTTTGAGAAAGTGGCAAGCGCGCCGCCCCGTTTTGCCGATTTTGCCGCCCGCGCCTTTCCGCCCAACCTGCAGCCGGACGTGCTCGCGCGGCTTGGGTGGAAGATGGTCGAGACCTTGCAAATCGCCGTAGCCGGGGCTGTCGTCGGTGTGATCCTATCGGTGCCGGTTGCCCTGTTTGCCGCGCGCGATTTAATCGTCGGCGCCTGGACGGCCCATGTGGTGCGCACCGTTTTGGGCTTTGTCCGTGCGGTGCCCGACATCGCCTGGGCGCTGGTCTTTGTGGTGGCAGTGGGGCTGGGGCCGTTTGCGGGCATGCTTGCCATCGTGGTCGATACCATTGGCTTTTGCGGGCGCTTCTTTGCGGATGACATGGAAGCGACCGACAAGGGCCCGGCGGAAAGCCTGACCGCCACGGGCGCGCGCAAAATCGATGTTGTGACCTGCGCCACCATTCCCGGTGCGATGCCCGCCTTTATTTCCACCTCGCTCTATGCGTTGGAAAAGGCTGTCCGTTCGTCCACCATTTTGGGCTTGGTTGGGGCAGGCGGCATCGGGATCGAGCTGAAGGTCGGCTTTGATCTTTTCGACTATCCCACCGCCATGACCGTCATCCTGATGATCGCGGTGGTCGTGATCGCCATCGAGGCGCTGAGCGGGTGGGCCCGCACCAAAATCATCGGAGAGCAGCGGTGAAAACAGACACGGCCGACGAACACTGGAACGATCAATGGGCAAGCCTTGAGGCGGGCAGCAAATGGCTGATGCCCGAGGCAGATGTACAGAGCTGGGCAGCCGGCCTGAAGCGAAAGGCGCGCATCCTCGATCTTGGCGCAGGCGTGGGGCGTCATGCCCTGTGGCTCGCCGCCCAAGGCTTTGAGGTGACCGCGCTGGACGCCGCCCCCGAAGGCTTGGCCGAGATCGACAAGGCAGGGGGCGTTGCCACCAGCCTTGGGCGGATGGACGCTTTGCCCTTTGAGGATGGCAGCTTTGATCACGTGCTCAGTTGGAATGTGATTTACCATGGCGATGAGGACGTGCTGTTGCGCACCATTGCCGAGATCAGGCGGGTGTTGGTGCCAGGCGGTCATTTCATGGGCACCATGCTGTCTGCGCGCCGCTTGACCCATGAGCATGCAAAATACCCTGGCCGCGAGATTGGCCGGAACGCATGGGTGTTCGACGCGCCTGGCACGGACAAGATCCACCCCCATTACTTTTGCTCGGCGGCGGATTTGCTGGCCTTGTTCTCGGGCTTTGAATGCCTGAAATTGGAGGACCGCGAGCATGAAAAACCCGGCTCGTGGCATTGGCATGTCACCTTTGAAAGGCTGGGACCTACCCCGTGATCACAACATTTGAAGGCGCACAGGTGTTTCTGCCTGGCGAGGTGGCAGAAACCTGTGTGACCGTGGAAGACGGCACCATCGTTGCCTTAGGGGACCCTGCGCGCGGCGAGGTGGTCGATGCGCGCGGTCTGATCCTGGCGCCTGCGCTGATCGATGTGCATGGGGATGCTTTCGAGCGTCAGGTGATGCCGCGCCCGGGCGTGTTCTTTCCCATGGAAACCGCGGTGCTGGAAACCGACCGCCAACTGGCCGCGAACGGGATTGCGACAACCTACCACTCGGTGACGCTGAGTTTCGAGCCGGGCCTGCGCTCGGTCGAGCGGGCGCGCACCTTGATGCAAGCGGTCCGCGATCTCGCCCCACGCTTGACGGTGGAAAACCGCATTCAGCTGCGTTGGGAGACCTTCGCCTTCGAGGCGCTCGATCTGCTGGATTGGGCGATGGATGCGCCGCTTCGCCCGTCGCTGGCCT
>JBCBNR010000437.1:0-2467 GCA_039821665.1 Pseudomonadota bacterium | reverse complement strand
CTCTGCCAGCCCAGGTGGTCTTGGCGCCCATGTGCCCTATACTGTGGTGTTCATGGTGGAAATTGCATTTTTGATTCTGGCCTGCCTTGTCCTGCTGCCCGCCTTGGGCCGCCGGGCTGATCGCGACAGAGCAGCATCATACGACCTGGCACGGTCCGGTGGATCGGACCTGCTGACCAACCCGGCGGAGGCATCATGACAAAAGTCATCACACGCTATTTCGAGGACGCATCGCGCGCCCGCACCGTCCGGCGCGAGCTTTTGGCAGCGCGCCTTTCGCCGCGCATTGTGCGCATCTACGACACGCCCAAGGATCTGGTGGCGCAGCTTACGGGCGCCGATGTGGATCCGGCCACCGCCGAGGCCTATCAGTGGCGCATGGAAAAGGGAGGTGCGGTTGTGATGGTGCGCGCAGGCCACCGCCCCTTGGGCGTTGCCGCCACCTCGCGCGAGATCATGGCGCGATTGGGCGCGCTCGACCTGGGCAACCTGGACGAAGAGGTGATTATCCCCGAGGAGGGTGTGGGCAATCCAAGCCTTTTGTCCGGTCACCCCCACATCTTTCTGCGCGAGAAAGACCCCGAGCGGACCAACTTTCACATGGCCGACTGGCCGTTGCCGCTGATCAACCGGCGCAAGCCCTTCCGTCAAACCCTGTTTAAAGATCCCCACGCCCGCATGGCCGCCTGGCCGCTGGGCCTGACCTTTCGGGCAAAGCCCCGTGACGAGTTCGCGTTCCCGCGCCATGCGCGCATGGCCAACATCATCTTTCCGCTGACCATTCGTCGCAAACCATCGGACAACTTCGCCTTTCCGCGCCACGCGCGTATGGCCAATTTTCCGCTGCCCCTGACCAGCCGACGCAAGCCTTATACGGGCTCGGCCATTGGCAAGCACACGCGCATGGCCAATTGGCCGTTTCCCCACCTGATCAATGGTAAAACCGGCCAGAACGCCCTGGTGCCCGGTGGCAAGCGGATGGCGAACTTCCCCATCCCGTTGCTCTCGGACCGCGAACCGGTGGATGCGTTCGCGTTCCCGCGTCACGCGCGCATGGCCAATTTTCCACTGTCGCTGATCAGCAAGCGCGAGCCGTTCACAGGCTCGATCTTTCCCAAACATGCGCGTATGGCGAATTTGCTGCTGCCCCTGGTGGTCCGGCGTGAGCCGGGCAAGGGCCAAGGCTTTTCCCTATCTCGCCTGCTGGGGCTGCCCACCATTCGCCGCAGATAGCCCCTGCCTCCGGTTCAGCCACGCCTGCCCAACTGGCGGGCGCTGCCCTGCATGCGCCATGCGACTATGGGGTCAGCCGTAGGTCAGGTCGGTGGCTTTGCCGCGGAACACCGTATAGGCCAGGATCGAATAGGCCGCGATGACCGGTAGCACCACCAAGGCCCCCACCAGGATGATCATAAGGCTTTCAGGCGCGCTCGCCGCCTCGTAGATCGTCAGCTTTTCCGGCACCACATAAGGGTAAAAGGAATAGGCCAGCCCAAAGAAGGCAAGGCAGAACAGGGCTGCTGTGCTGGCAAAGGGCACCCACGCCCGGCGATCCCCTGCGTTGGGCATGTTTTGCAAGGTGCGGTACAACAGATAGACCAAGCCGAGCGAGGCCAGGGGTAAGGGGGCCAGCAACACCATTTCAGGGAAAGAGAACCACTTTTCCCAAATGCGCGGGCTGACCAGCGGGCTTGCCAGCGAGATGGCGCCAAAGCCGATAAGCACCCCCCACAGGGATTTGCGCGCCCAATCGATGGCTTTGAGTTGCAGCTCACCCTCGCATTTGATGATCAGCCACGCCGCCCCGATCAGGGTGTAGCCTGCCACCAAACATACGGCTGTCAGCGCGCCGAAGGCGTGGGTGGCGGCTGTCTGCTCCAACCCCATGATGTACATGCCCAGCATGTACCCTTGGGACAGGGACGCCGAAAGCGAGCCGATGAAGAAGGACAGGTTCCAATAGTCCTTTTGGCGGCCATAGGTCTTGGCGCGAAACTCAAACGCAACCCCGCGCAGGATCAAGCCGACCAGCATGATGGCGACCGGCAGGTAAAGCGCCACAAGGATGGTGCCGTGGGCCACGGGGAAGGCCACCAAAAGCAAGCCCACGGCCAGCACCAGCCAGGTCTCGTTTGCATCCCAGAAAGGGCCGATGGCCGAGATCATGCGATCTTTCTCGGCATCGGAGGTGCCGGGAAACAGGATCCCGACACCCAGATCAAAACCATCCAGCACCACATAGACCAGGATGGATATGCCCATCAGGGCGGCGAAGGCTTGGGGCAACCAAACGGTTGGATCGCTGAAATCGAACATCGCCCTCTACTCGCCTGGGACCAAGGCGACTTGGGCCGCCCCGGAATGGATCCGCCGGTCTTCGCTGGAATGGCGCCGCGCCAGACCAAAGAGCACGGTGATATAGGCCACAAGCAGCACGGCGTAGACGAGCAGATACACAACCAGGGTC
>JBCBNR010000436.1:0-2476 GCA_039821665.1 Pseudomonadota bacterium | reverse complement strand
CTCCACCACCACCACCACCACCCGAGGAAAGGAAAGGCGACGAAGACTCGCTTCTTCTTCGTCGCGGCGCGTCGTCGTCTTCTTCGTCGAGCGACGAGTGCGCGTGCGAGCTGGCGGCGCTGTTTGCGCGCATGGGTTTTGTCAAAACTGCAACCCACAAAACCAAGGCGATATCCTTGTGGCAGCAGGGGGATATCACCTATGTGCTGACCGCCGAACCCGGCTCTTTCGGGATGCGGTTTGTGGCCGAGCATGGACCTTGCGCGCCGTCGATGGCCTGGCGCGTTGTGGATGCACAGCATGCCTTCGCCCATGCGCTCGCCCAAGGTGCGCAAGCCTATGAGGGCCATGACAAAGTGCTGGATGTGCCGGCCATTCATGGCATCGGCGGGTCGCTGATTTATTTTGTGGACACCTATGGTGCCAAGGGCAGCGCCTATAGCGGTGAGTACGACTGGCATGCGGGGGAGCATCCGCAGCCCAAAGGGGTTGGGTTTTATTATCTCGACCACCTGACCCACAATGTGAACCGGGGCAATATGGACACCTGGTTTGACTTTTACGCGCGGATCTTTGGGTTCCAGCAGATCCGGTTTTTCGACATCGAGGGGAAAATGACGGGCCTGTTTTCGCGGGCGCTGACCTCGCCCTGTGGCCGCATTCGCATTCCGATCAACGAAAGCGCCGACGAAAACAGCCAGATCGAGGAGTATTTGCGCCGCTATAACGGGGAGGGCATTCAGCACATCGCGGTGGCGAGCGAGGACATTTATGCCTCGGCCGATGCGATTGCGGCACGCGGCCTGAACTTCATGCCCAAGCCGCCCCAGACCTATTATGACCAGTGCCACAGCCGGGTTCCGGGCCATACAGAGCCGGTGGCGCGGATGCAGCAGCACGGCATTTTGATCGATGGCGAAGGGGTTGTGGACGGGCGCGAGACCAAGGTGCTGCTCCAGATCTTCTCGAAAACCGTGATTGGCCCGATTTTCTTCGAGTTTATCCAACGCAAGGGCGACGATGGGTTTGGCGAGGGCAACTTTCGTGCCCTCTTTGAAAGCATCGAGGCCGATCAGATCGCGCGCGGCGTCCTTAAAGACACCGCCGCCTAGCTGCGATGCAGCCTTTGGCGGCCCGTGGTCAGCGCGTCCATCATACGCTGGCCCGCCTCCGACGGGGGCAGGCCCGTGGGGACGACATCGATTGCGCCATGCACCAACGCACCGACGGATATGTCCGTGCCCGCCTGTTCGGCGAGCACCAAAACGGGCGTCCGCGCGGTCAAAGGGGTCTCTTTCAGTTGGTCCAGGGTCTCTAACACTGTCAGGTCGCTAAGCTTTTCGCCCAGAAGGATCAGGTCCGCATGACTGTCGGCCAGATGAGCCACCAAGTCACCGCAAGAGGTGGTGCGCGCAAGCTCTACCCCCGTGCCCAGGGCCTCGGCGGCGAAACGCGCGTCCAGACTGCGACTGCTTGCCAGCACCACCTTTCGTGCCACCTGGGGCGTGTCGCTGATATTGGGCACCTCGGCCACGGTCTGGCCCATCACCTCCAACAAGTATCGAAAGCTTTCACGGAACTCGAAACTTTGATGCGCGCGGGCCCTTAGCCCCTGGAAATCATCGATGCGAAACTCAAACGCATAGGCCCGCAATGCCAGCTTTTGCAGGCCCAGGGCGCGGGCGTCTGCACCGATTTTGGCGGCGGTTTTGCGCAACTGCTCCATCTCCGCGGGGCAGAGAGCCAACAATTGGTTGCGATCCAATAGGGGCGTGAGGGCCCGATAGGTCGTCGCAAGCTCTGACAAGAAATCCGAACGCTCGCCAGAGGGATCGAGCGGGCGATAGGGCGCGGCGGCCCTGGCGGTGGCAAATCGAGACAACATGGGCAAGTCCTTGGTCACTGTTCGTTCTTATCAAGATCGCCCAAAAGCGGATTTTTGGTTAACGCGCGCTGGAAAAATCGGGCTACCTCTTGGGGAAAACCGCAAGAATGAACGGTTGACACTGTGACCACCACCTTCCTAGCCTAAGGAAAAAGGCGCTCTGCGTCCAAAAACAGGGGAAACTCCGTGTCATCCTTCCGAGCGGGCCTGATCGGCCTGGTGCTCAAACGTCTGGGTCTAGGCCTGCTGACGCTCTTTGTTGTATCACTCATCATCTTTGCGGCTGTGGAGCTGTTGCCGGGAGATTTCGCCGAGGAGATCCTGGGCCAAGGGGCCACACCCGAAGCGGTGGCCGCGATCCGGGCGGAGCTTGGCCTAGACCGTCCGCCGGTCACCCGGTATTTCGATTGGCTGGGCAGCGCATTGGTGGGGGATTTCGGCGTCTCGTTTGGCAACCAGCGCTCGGTCGCGGAACAATTGTTACCGCGCTTTTCCAACACGCTGTTTCTGGCTTCCGTGGCCGCCTGTATCGCGGTGCCGCTGTCCTTGGTGATCGGCGTGCTCGCCGCACTTTACCGCAATTCGATCTTC
>JBCBNR010000435.1:0-2497 GCA_039821665.1 Pseudomonadota bacterium | reverse complement strand
CAGAGGGGTTTAACCCCTCTGCCCGCTCGAAGATCTCAAATTCTTCTTGGGTGAACACGCCCTTGGCCACCAGGTCCGCAGGCTGCGAGACATTGTGCAGATACTTGGCGATCCAATAGAGGGTCTGAAGGTCGCGCAGCCCGCCCTTGCCCTCTTTGACATTGGGCTCCAACAGGTAGCGAGAGCCCCCCTGGCGCTTGTGCCGCTGTGCGCGCTCCTCCAGCTTGGCCTCGATGAATTGCGGGCCGGTTTTCGCGAACAGGTCGGACCAGAGGCGCGCTTGGAGATCCTCCGCCGCATCGCGCTCGCCCACCAAAAAGCGATGCTCCAACAAGGCGGTGCGGATGGTGATGTCGGTCTGGCCCAGGCGCAGACATTCATCCACCGTGCGCACCGCTTGCCCCACCTTCAGCTTGAGGTCCCACAGGATGTACATGACCGCCTCGATCACCCGCTCGCCCCAGGGGGTCTGCTTGTAGGGTGTCAGGAACAGAAGGTCGACGTCCGAGAACGGTGCCATTTCCGCCCGGCCATAGCCGCCCACCGCCAGCACGGTGATCCGCTCGGATTTCGTGGGGTTGGGGTTGGGGGTCAGCCATGAGATCGCCACATCCACCGCCGCGATCACCACCCGATCCGTCAGGGCGGTTTGCCCGTCGAGCAAAAAGCGCGTGTCCAAGGGATGGGCGCGCACATGCTCTGCCAGGGCCGCGCGCCCTTGGGCCATGTATTCGGCCAACACCTCGGTCGCCCGTTGGCGGATGTCTGCGGCCCCCTCCACCGCGCCAAGCTCCGCACTCAGGCGAGCGCGCAAATCATCAAGCTTTGGATCGCCAGAGGGGCGAAAGGTAGGTGCGGCCTCCAAATTCATGGGCAAACCGCCCTGCGCGGGGCTGAGAGGGGGCAAGGCTGCGTCGCGCCCATGGCAATCTCCTTTGCAGCGCGGGGCGGGCAATGCTACCCGCTGGGTGCGCGCTGATACGTGCCCCTTGGTGTATCCAGGCAAAGAGGGCATCGCAATGGCAGCGCGGAACGGGCGTGTGCCCGGTGGCAAAAGGGGCCGCAGCGATGATCGAGCCGGGATTGCACTTTGTCGCGACCCCCATTGGGACCGCCGACGACATCACCTTGCGCGCCCTTAAGGTGTTGCGCGAGGCAGATGTGATCGCCGCCGAGGACACCCGGCGCACGCGCCATTTGATGGACATCCACGGGGTGCCCTTGGGCGCGCGCAGGCTCGTGGCCTATCATGACCATAACGGCGCCCGGATCAGGCCCAGATTGCTTGCCGAGCTGGCAGAGGGGCGCAGCCTAGCCTATGCGTCGGATGCGGGCACGCCGCTGGTGGCCGACCCCGGGCTGAAGCTTGCGCAAGCCGCGATCGAGGCAGGCCTGCCGGTGATCAGCGTGCCCGGCCCTTCGGCCGTGATGGCGGCCCTGACGGTGGCGGGTCTTCCCACGGACCAATTCTATTTCGCAGGCTTTTTGCCTCCAAAAGCGACGGCCCGGCGCGTGCAACTGGACATGCTGGCCCAACTGCCAGCAACCCAAGTGCTGTTCGAGGCCCCGTCGCGCATCGTAGGCCTGTTGAGCGACGCCGTGCAAAGCCATGGGGCCCCGCGTCCCGCAGCCCTGTGTCGGGAGCTGACCAAGAAGTTCGAAGAGATCCAAAGACATCCCTTGGGCACCCTGGCCGCCCAGGTCAGCGCACCACCCAAGGGCGAGCTGGTCCTGGTGATCGGCGGGGCCAAGGCCCAGGCCTGGACGGAAGCCGACATCGACACCGCCCTGACCATCGCCCTGCGCGATGGTTCCGTTAAGGATGCGGTAAACCTTGTCTGCGAGACGATAGGGGCGCCGAAAAAGGTGGTCTACCAGCGCGCGCTGGCCCTCAAACAGGACTGACTTGCCATGCAACTCTCGTTGGATTTCTCCGCCCCCTTGGCCCAACCACCCATCTGTGCCCCCAGTGTTAAACAGCGCCAGGGCGCCACATCCTATGCTGCCGGCCTGTTGGCGGAAGAGGCGGTGGAACAGGATCTGGTGGAGGCGGGCCACCGGGTGCTCGACCGACGCGCCCGCATGTCCGCGGGCGAGATCGATCTCATCTCGCAGGACAACGGAACCATCGTGTTCACCGAAATCAAACAGCGCCGCACCTTGGACGAAGCGGCACATGCGCTCAGCGCCAAGCAGATCCACCGTATCGGCCAGGCAGCCCTGGAATGGCTTTCGTCCCATGACCTGGACCATTTCGATATCCGCTTTGACGCGGCCTTGGTCGATCGCCAAGGGCGGCGTGAGATCCGCGCGAACGCCTTAGATTTCTCCCCCCACTGACCTTGGGTCATCATCCTCCCTTGCCTTGGCTGCCCGTTTGGGCCACTCCAATCACGCGAGTTGAGAGGAGGCCACCGCCTTGGCAGATCAGTCCCACCCGTTGCGTGTCGCCTTTCAGATGGACCCGTTCTCCACCGTCAATATCGACGCGGATTCT
>JBCBNR010000434.1:0-2502 GCA_039821665.1 Pseudomonadota bacterium | reverse complement strand
GCCTTTTGGCGCGGCGTGCCCGTTTCGATGGCCAAGCGCGCGGTGCCGATGTTGGAGGATTTTACGATCACATCCGTGAGGCTTAGCCGCGCGCCATAGTCGCGAAAATCGCGAATGGTGAACCGCCCCCAAGTCAAGGGCCCGCGCGTATCAATCATGGTGTTGGGATTGGCATATCCCGTGTCCAGCGCAAGGGCGGCTGCAAAGATTTTGAAGGTGGATCCCAGCTCATAGACCCCTTGGGCCGCACGGTTGAACAGCGGGCTGTCGCCGGGGTCGGTGCCTTGGGGCAGGCGCGGCCTGGCATTGGGATCGAAATCAGGCAGGGAGGCCAGCGCCAGCACCTCGCCCGTATCCGCCTCCATCAACACAGCCGACGCGCCTTTGGCGTGAAAGAGCGCCATGCCCCCCGCAAGCACCTGTTCCACCGCCGCCTGCACGCTGAGATCAAGCGAGAGGGTCAGGGGCGAGCCGTCATTGGCCGGGTCACGCAGATAGGCGTCGTACTGCCGCTCCACTCCGGCGGTGCCGATCACCTCGGCTGCATGCACGCCTTCGCGGCCAAACCCGGTGCCCCCCAAGACATGGGCTGCAATCGGCCCGTTGGGGTAAAGCCGCACCTCGCGCGGGCCGAACAGAAGGCCAGGCTCGCCCAGGTCATGAACCGCCTGACGCTGTTCCGGGCTGGAGGTGCGCTTGATCCACAAAAATTCGCGCCCCGAGGCAAACTTTGCCAGCAAATCCATTGCGTTGAGGTCGGGGAAGATTTGCGAAAGCCCCTGCGCTGCCGCCGCCGGATCGACCAGATCCAGCGGGTGGGCATACAGCGAATGGGTGGCCAAATTGGTGGCCAGGATGACCCCGTTTCGGTCTGTGATATTCGCGCGTTGCGCGGTGATGCCCGCCTGGGATGTGGCCAGGGCCGGCTCTTGCGGGTCGGATGAGGCGAGCATCGCCATGCGCATGCCGACCGTGCCGAACCCCATCAGGAACGCAACCGCCAGCATCAAAAGGCGCAACTCGGCCCGCGCCCGTTCGGCCCGTTGGGCCGCGCGCAACCGCTCGGCCTTGGCCTCGGCCTCCACCAGGTCGGGATCGCCGCCCTGGGCACGGGCAGACAAAACGCGGGCAAGCGGACGCAAAGGACGGCGGATCATTGGCCCACCTCCTGGCTGTCAGGGGTCATCTGCCCCTGGGGCAAAGGATAGGCCACCGTCACCGCCTCGCCGAAATGGGCCTGGTCCAACGGCATCAGGCCCAAATGCTCGAAATTCGCCTCCGCCAGGCGACGCAATTGGTCGGGTCGGTTGAGATAGGCCCATTCCGCAGACAAGACCGCAATCGCGTGACGCTCAGTCGCGATGGCCTGTTGCAGGCGCGCAACCTCAGCTTGCACCGCTTGGGTGCGGTAGTTGATCTTGTAGGCCCAGAAGGCCACGGCCACCACCAGACTGGCCGCGCACAGATACAAAACGCTTCTCACAACAGCTTCTCCAACTCTATCGGCGGCAGGCCGAGGGATTTTGGGTCGATCTCGCCACTGGGCGTGTCCAACCGACGCGCCACCCGGAGCTTCGCCGACCGCGCGCGCGGGTTGCGCACCACCTCATCCTCATCCGGGGCGACGGCTTTGCGGGTGATCAGGGAAAAGCGCGGGCGCGGACGGTCCTTGGGCGGGGCATAGCGGTTGCCCGAAGGGGCCGCATCGGACCGGGCGCGCAAAAAGCGCTTCACGATCCGGTCCTCCAGCGAATGAAAGGTGACAACGGCAAGCCATCCGCCAGGGGCCAGGGCCCGCTCGGCCGCGGCAAGACCCTGGGCCAATTGCCCAAGCTCGTCATTGACCGCGATGCGCAAGGCCTGAAAGCTGCGGGTCGCCGGGTGGATTTGACCGGGCTTTGGGCGCGGCAGCGCATGAGACACAATTTCGGCCAGCTCTTGGGTGGTCTCGATCCGGGCCTGGATGCGCGCTTGGTGGATCGCGCGCGCCACCCGGCGCGATTTACGCTCCTCGCCGTAGTGAAAGAGGATGTCGGCCAGCGCCCCTTCCTCGACGCCGTTGACCAGATCTGCCGCCGACGCGCCTGACTGCTCCATCCGCATGTCCAAGGGTCCGGGCTTGACGAAGGAAAAGCCCCGCGCGCCTTCGTCGATCTGCATGGAGGAGACACCGATATCGAGCACCACCCCATCGACCTGGGGCCTATCGAGGGCGGCGGCCAGGGCATCCATCTGCCCAAAGCGCCCGTTTTGCACGGTGATCTGGGGCCAGTCCGGAGCCCAATCCTGGGCCAAAGTCAGCGCGGTTGGATCCCGGTCGATGGCGATCACCTGGTTTGCCCCTGCCTCTACCAAAGCGCGCGTATAGCCCCCCGCCCCCATGGTGCCGTCAATCCAAACACCGCTGACCGGGGCGACCTGAGACAAAAGCGGGCCAAGCAACACCGGGATATGGGGCGCGCTTTGATCCATCCCTCACCCTCATCCAGACCGGGGCAGCGC
>JBCBNR010000433.1:0-2525 GCA_039821665.1 Pseudomonadota bacterium | reverse complement strand
CGCGCCAATTTCCTGACCGGGCTGGTGATTGTGGCCCCGGTGACGCTGACCCTGTGGATGATCTGGGCCAGTATCAACTTTATCGATGACCGCATCGTGCCCCTGGTGCCTGCGGTCTATAACCCTTCGACCTATCTGGGCGTGAATGTCGCGGGCTTCGGCGTGGTGGTCTTTTTGGCCTTCACAACCTTTGTGGGCGCGCTCACCAAAGGGCTGTTTGGGCGTCAATTGATCCGCTGGGGTGAGAGCCTTTTTGACCGCACGCCAATCGTCCGCTCGGTCTATAACGGCGTGAAACAGATCTTTGAGACGGTGATCAGCCAGTCCAACACGTCATTCAAGTATGCTTGCCTGGTCGAATATCCGCGTAATGGGATCTGGGCCATCGCCTTTGTGTCCACGGATACCAAGGGCGAGGTTTTGGCCAAGTCAGGTCAGGACAAGCTGGTTTCCGTCTTTCTGCCCACCACGCCGAACCCGACCTCTGGCTTTCTGCTTTTTGTGCCCAGAGAGGACGTGGTTTTGCTCGATATGAGCGTGGAGGATGCGGCCAAGCTGGTCATCTCAGCAGGCCTTGTCTCTCCGCCCACGAAAGAGGAACAGGCCGCAGGGCGCAAATCGGTGGCCCGTATCGCCTCATGAGCCTTGCCGCACCGGCGGGCACAGGTTTTCTGACCGCTTTTTCCTTGATCCTGGCCATCGGTGCGCAAAACGCTTTTGTTTTGCGCCAAGGTCTGATGCGCGCCCATGTGTTCTGGATATGCCTAACCTGTGCGGCATCTGATGCGCTGTTGATCACAGCGGGCGTTCTGGGCTTTGGCGCGATCACCGAGCGGGTGCCCTGGTTTCCAAAGGCCATGCTTTACGGCGGGGCCGCGTTTCTGATCGTCTATGGGGGTCTGCGGTTGCGCAGCGGAATTAAGGGCGGTCACAGCTTGGATCCCAGCGCCAGCGCCCAGGCGCTGTGGCCCGCATTGGTCACGTGCCTGACGCTCACCTGGTTGAACCCCCATGTCTATCTCGACACGCTGGCCCTGTTGGGCGCGATTTCCACCCAATTCGAAGGCATGGCCAAGCTTGCCTTTGGCCTGGGCGCGGTCACCGCCTCTTTCGTGTTCTTCTTCGGTCTGGGCTACGGCGCGCGGGCGCTGACCCCGATTATGCGCAGCGCTACAAGCTGGCGGGTCCTGGATATCGGCATCGCTTTGTTGATGTGGGCCCTGGCTGCGGGCCTTTTACTGGCCAAAGACACCCTCTAGTTCCGAGCGCCAACCCAAACCCTTTGCCCGCGCCCGCTATTCCACCCACCAGACATCGGGCAGAAAACCGATCCAATCGCCGTAAAGGGGCAGGCGTTCAGGGTATTTAAGCTCGGCCTTGTGGGCCATCAGGCTTTCATCGGCGAACCAGAATGGTACCACGTAGCGCCCCGACATCAGCACGCGGTCCAGCGCGCGCGCGGCCGCCACAAACCCCTCTTGGCTGTCGGCGGTCAGCATGGCGTCTATCATCGCCTCCGCCGCGGGGCTGTTCATGCCCATATAGTTGCGCGTCCCGGGCTCCGTCACGCCATTTGCCCCCCAATAGAGGCGCTGTTCGTTGCCGGGGCTGAGGCTTGCGCTCCAGGAATGGACGATCACGTCAAAATCATACTCTGCCCGGCGTGAGGTGTATTGCGAATCATCCGCATTCTCTACCGTCACCTCGATGCCCAATCGGCGCAGACCATCGGCCCAAAGATTGGTGCGATCCTCCATGGCCGAGCCGCGTAGCATCACCGCAAACCTAAAGGGCTCTCCCGCCCCGTTGCGCAGCACACCGTCTTTCACCTGCCATCCGGCGGCGGCCAATTGTTGGGCCGCATGGCGCAAATTGGTGCGATTGCGCGCCTCACCGTTCGAGCTTGGCAAGCTATAGCCCTCCAAGGCGCCGGGCAGCAGATCGGCCGCAAACGGCTCCAACAGCGCGCGCACTTCCCCCTGCGCAGGGCCAGGCGACATGGCAAGCGGCGAATTCGCGAAATAGCTGCTGCGACGCGGATAGACCCCACCATTGAGCGTTTGGTTCACAAACTCGAAGTTGAACGCGTGCAACAGCGCATCGCGCACGCGCCAATCCTGAAACAGCGTACGGCGTGTGTTGAACACAAAACCCTGCAAGCCCGCAGGCCGGCTGTGGGGAAAGACCGATTTGACGATCTCGCCCCGGCCGATGGCGGGAAAAGTATACTCCGCCTCCCACTTTGCCGGGTTGCCTTCGCGGTAGGTGCTGATCTCGCCTGCCTTGAAAGCCTCAAAGATCACACCCCCGTCGGCAAAGTAGTCGTACCGGATCACATCCACGTTGTGCCGCCCCGCATTGAAGGGCAGATCGCGCGCCCAATAGTCTGGATTGCGCACAAACTCGACAAAGCGCCCAGGCTCAAACGTACCCACCGTGTAGGGCCCGGTGCCCACGGGCACATCAAGCGTGCTTTGTGCAAAGTCACGCCCCTCCCAATCGCGCGGGTTCAGGATCGGGCGCAG
>JBCBNR010000432.1:0-2528 GCA_039821665.1 Pseudomonadota bacterium | reverse complement strand
AGGCCGCCACCGGGAAGTACCTAAGGCAGTTCTTTCCGGGCAAGAAAATCATTACAGTATCGCCGCCAAACAAACCGATATCGGACAACGTTGCAAACTACGCGATAGGCAAAAGGCGTTTGAATAAAGATGATATCGAGAAATGCCGCTTTCCAAACTACGTAAAAGCAGCTGAGAAAATTATTCGGTGCCCCAAGGAATATTGGCAGTCGTAAGCCACAACCGCCCCTCGTGCCGAAGCAAACCTTTCTGCTTCAATCCCCACAAACAGATATATACGCGTTTGTAGACCCGCTTGTAGTCCATGTCGGGCTTTCGAGCGTTCACAGCCTTGGCGATCTGCGCACCCGTCTGTGGTCCGGCCCTGAGTACCTCCAGCACCATCCGACGCAACTCGCCCTTGCGGAAGTCCTTGGGCGTCTTGGCTGGCATGTTGAGTGCCATGGGTTCCGCCCCATACATCCGCAATAAGTGGTCAAGGTGTTCCAGCCCATCCCGATCCTCTCGCACCATTTCCTGCCGAACGTAGTGCAGAGTGTCGATCACAGTCTTGGGCTTGAGCGGGCGGAAATACCTTCGGGTCATGCCCGCATTATTGGTTCACGCCCTTGTTTTTATAAGGTATATTCTTGGTGCGTTTGATACATAAGGCCGCAGATGTGGTGCAACAGCACCCGCGCGCCATGCTTGCCACCTTTGAGCTTGGGAACCAGGTGGTGCACGCTTTGGCGCACGTCCCGCGGGATCGCGCGCAGGCATAGGGGGCATATGGGTTCAGGGGGCTCTTGGGCCCCGAGGGGTGTCTCTTCTCTCTGCATCCCGCCCCTGATAGGACCGCGCCCATGAACAGGGCAAGCACACAGATCAGCACAGCAGCCAGCACAGGTGCTGGTCCTGGACCCAGCGACAGGGACGTGCTGGTGATCGGCGCAGGTCCAGCCGGATTGGCCGCAGCCGAGGCGGCCAGCGCCATCGGCGCGCGCGTCCATGTGATCGACGCCATGCCCAGTGTGGGGCGCAAATTCTTGATGGCGGGAAAGTCCGGATTGAACCTCACCAAAGCGCAGGACCTTGCCGCCTTTCAAGCGGCCTATGCCTGCCCGCAATTGGCCGACATGATTGCCCAGTTTGGCCCTGACGCGGTGCAAAGCTGGGCGCAGTCTTTGGGTCAGCCGGTTTTCACTGGCAGCTCAGGTCGGGTGTTTCCAACAGCCATGAAGGCCAGCCCTTTGCTTCGGGCTTGGTTGTCCCGGCTGAACGCCCAAGGGGTAACTTTTGCCACCCGCACCCGTTGGACCGGCTGGGCCGAGGGCGGGGTGCAACTCGCGACATCCATGGGGCCGCAGACGTTGCGCGCCCGCGCGGTGGTTCTTGCCTTGGGCGGCGCAAGCTGGGCGCGGCTCGGCTCTGACGGGGCCTGGGCTGCGCAATTCTCGGGGCAAACCACACCGTTCGCGCCCACCAATATGGGGGTGTTGCTGGATTGGTCCGCACCCCTTCAGGCCCATGCAGGCGCTGCCCTGAAACCGGTTGGTTTGCGCATCGGCACGGTCCATGTGGTGGGCGAGTGCGTTCTCAGCGCGACGGGTTTGGAGGGCAGTGCGGTCTACGCCCTATCCCGCGCGGCGCGCGGGGCCTGCGCTGCAGGCGAGGGTCGCATTTGGGTGGATCTCACGCCCACCCGCTCACAGGCGGCCCTGGCCAAGGCCCTGTCGCGGCCCAAGGGCAAGCAAAGCTGGGCGAGCTATCTGCGCAAATCCGCACGGCTGGACGGGGTGAAGCGCGCGCTTTTGTTTGAAGGTGGCCCGCCCCCGGCTGACCCCGACGCGTTGGCAGCACACATCAAGGCGGTGCCTTTGCGCCTCACCGGACTAGCCCCGCTGGATCAGGCCATATCGGTGGCAGGCGGGTTGCGATGGGATCACCTGGATCAAAACCTTGGCCTGCGCGACCGTCCAGGCGTGTTTGCCGCGGGCGAGATGCTGGATTGGGAGGCGCCCACGGGCGGCTACTTGATCACCGCCTGTCTTGCCACAGGGCGCTGGGCGGGTCGGGCCGCAGCACACTACGCTGCAGCGCGTGCCACAGTATGAAAGGCCGCGACCGGGCAAAGCGCAAGACCGGGCGAGCTGCGTGAAAAAGGCCAGCAGGGGCGCGCAGTTTCTACCAACAGCGCCGACCGCTTTGCCCTACGCCAGCGCGCTGTCACCTTTTGCCTTGGCTGCGGCAAGCGCCGGGCGCGCGGTCATCGCCGCGTGGTACTGCGCAAGCTCTTGCGGCAAGTCCGGCATTTTGGCAGCAACCGCCCAGCTTAGGCAATGGGCTAGGATAAAGTCCGGCACCGTGGGCGTGTCGCCTGCAAGATAGGGAGCACCCTCGAACATCGATCCCAAGGCCGCCAGCGCGCGGGAATACTCGAAGCTTGCGACCGGGCCCACCCCTTCCAACCGATGCTCGGCCGGCAGGGCAAAGCGGTGCTTGGCCTTCAGCCATAGGGCCGCGTCGATCTCGGTCATCACTAGGCATGT